>JAJZKS010000178.1 GCA_021850835.1 Thermoplasmata archaeon | reverse complement strand
TGTGGCCGGCTCTCCAAGGCTCCTGATGTTTTGCGCACGCTTGGCCAGCAGTATGTTTGCGTAGGTTCGTCCCTGATCGACCTTAACGATGCATGAGGAATCTGCAACGAAGGCAACTTCTATGTCGCTTCCACAGGATTCCTTTATATGTCCACCGCTGTCGGATAGAATCCTGATAAAATTCTGGCCTACGTTGCCCAGGCCAAGGATTGCCACCCTCATGGATTCACTGGTCATCAGAACCTTCAACTCTTGATACTTCGAGAACCCAGTCACCCTCACCAACATCAATAAGCTTTACGCCAGAAGTTACCCTGGACTGGCTCTTGATGCCGCTGACTTTGAGCCTGATGGTCTTCTCGTTCTTTGTGACTACCATTATGTCGTCATCTCTTCCCACAGGTATGGCCTTAACAAGCCTTCCAGTTCTTTCACTCTTTTTGAAAACCAGTATCCCTGAGGATCCCCTGTGGTGAACAGAGAATTCTGCCAGTGGAGTCCTCTTTCCAATCCCAAACTCCGAAATGGTGAGGATTTCCTGGTCGTCCTCAGCTATGAATCCGGTAATCACATAGTCTGCGTCTTTAAGGCGCATTGCCCTTACTCCCCTGGATGACCGGCCGGTTCCCCTTACCTCAGAGAGCTTGAATACAGCACCCTTGCCCTGGTTTGAAATGACAACTACGTTTTTCCCGCCGGTTGTTGATTCAACTGCAACAACTTCGTCATCTTCCGCAAGGGTGATGATCTTGAGGCCAGATGCCCTCATGATGAAGAGATTGGTTGCCAGGGTTTTCTTTATGAAGCCATTCCTGGTCATTATCACAAGATCGGATTTCTTGTCCTCTGGAGATTTCATTATCTGCTTGATGGTTTCCCCTTCTGCCAGAGGAAGATAGGTGGAAGCTGTAACGCCCACAGATTTCCTGTTCTTCTTTTCAATTTCATAAGCCTTTGACTTCAGTACCCTTCCGGTGTTTGTGAAGAAGAAAATGTCATCGTGGGAACTGCAAGAAACAATGCTCTTGATGCTGTCCTCTCTTCTTGTGGATGTTATGATGCCTTTCCCTCCACGGCGCTGTGCCCGGTATTCCTCCAGTGATACTCTCTTGAGAAGGTTGCCTTCACTCAGGATCAGGACATCGTCCTCCCTTGGTATCAGATCTTCGATAGATCTGCCTTTCACCTGCTTGTAAGTGATCTTGGTCCTTCTCTTGTCACCGTATTTCTTGGAGAGGTCAAGCATTTCCTGCTTGATTATTCCCTTCCTCTTGCCCTCATTTGAAAGAAGATCTTCGAGCGATGCGATCTTTGCACGGACTTCGGCAAGTTCTTCCAGGACTTTTGAAACTTCTAGAGTAGTTAACTTCTGCAGCCTCAGGTCAAGTATCGCATTGGTCTGGATTTCATCAATGCCCAGCGCTTTCATCAGTTTTGCCCTTGCGTCTGGAACATCCTTGGCCTTCCTGATGAGCTCTATTACATGGTCAATGTCCTCGAGGGCCCTTGAAAGCCCGAGGAGTATGTGTTCCCTTTCCCTGAGTTTCTTGAGTTCAAATTCCGATCTTTTGACAATAACTTCAAGCCTGTGGTCTATGAAAGTCTGGACCATGCCCTTCAGGTTTAGGGTCCTGGGCTGGTTATTCACCAGAACCAGATTTATGATCCCGAATGATGATTCAAGTTCAGTGTGCTCATAAAGCTGGTTAAGTATGAGGCCCTTCATGTCCTCATCCCTGACCTTTATTACTATGCGCATGCCTGTCCTGTCGCTCTCATCCCTGATGTCAGTTATACCCTTGAGAACCTCATTCTTCACGTGTTCTGCAACATTCTGGATGAAAACGGCTTTGTTCACATTATAGGGCAGGCTCTTGATTATGATGTGCTTGGGATCTTTCATATCCACTTCTCCCTGAGATACGACCTTGCCCCTTCCCTTGGTGTAAGCGTCTACCAGCTCAGGGGTGTAGAATGAAATCCCTCCACCCGGGAAATCCGGCCCCTTTACGAACTTAAGGAGATCCTCGACCTCGTATTCCGGGTTGTCAAGCGCATAGGTAATTGCATTGCATATTTCGTTAAGGTTGTGCGGCGGCATGTTGGTCGCCATTCCGACTGCTATGCCTGAACTGCCGTTGATAAGAAGATTTGGCACTTTTGTGGGGAAGTATTCCGGTTCTTCAAGGGATCCATCAAAGTTTAGCATGAACGGGACAGTGTTCTTGTCAATGTCCTCCAGCATTTCCTCTGAAAGCCTTGCCATCCTTGCCTCAGTGTACCTCATGGCTCCTGGCGAATCCCCATCAATCGAACCAAAGTTTCCCTGCCCGTCGATCAATGGATACCTGAATGAAAAGTCCTGTGCCATCCTTGCAAGAGCATCATAAATTGCAGTGTCACCGTGCGGATGGTACTTACCCATGGCTTCTCCAACTATTCTTGCAGACTTCTTGTACGGCTTGTCATGAGTGAAACCAAGCTCGCTCATGGCAAACAGAATTTTCCGTTGAACGGGTTTCAGGCCATCCCGCACTTCCGGGAGAGCCCTTGATACAATAACGCTCATGGCGTATTCTAAGTATGATTGTTTGATCTCGTTTTCAATAGGTCTTTTTTCCATTTTATAACCTCACAGGTCTATATTGGTGACGTACCTGGCATTCTCTTCAATGAATTTCCTTCTCGGCTCAACTTTGTCGCCCATAAGTATGGAGAAGAGCCTGTCTGCATAAGCGCCATCCTCAATTGAAACTTCCACTAGCTTTCTAGTTTCAGGGTTCATAGTAGTGTCCCACAACTGCTCCGGGTTCATTTCTCCCAGACCCTTGAACCTCTGGGTAATTGCATTTACCCCCATTTTTGAGGCAACTTTGTCCTTGTCTTTCTCCGAATAGACGTATTCCACTTTTTCCCCTTTCTGGATCCTGTAAAGTGGCGGTTGGGCGAAGTATATCTTACCGTTTGTAATTAGTTCCCTGGAGAATCTGTAAAAGAATGTCAGCAGAAGTGTTCGGATGTGTGCGCCGTCCACATCAGCATCTGTCATGATTATGATTTTCCCATATCTTAGCTTAGAAAGGTCAAGGTCTTCCTTAATGCTCGTCCCCATTGCTGTGATTAGATCCCGGATGATTGCATTCTCAAGGGTCTTGACATCAGTGGCTTTTTCCACATTGAGGATCTTCCCCCTCAGGGGCAGGATAGCCTGGAATTCCCTATTCCTTGCCTGCTTTGCGGTGCCTCCTGCAGAGTTACCCTCCACAATGTAAAGCTCGGTTCTGGTGCTGTCGTTGGAAGAGCAGTCCGCAAGTTTTCCCGGAAGGCCACCGCCTTCAAGGGCTGACTTTCTCCTCACAAGGTCCCTGGCCTTTCTAGAGGCTTCCCTCGCAGCAGCAGCTGCAAGTGCCCTCTTGACAATCAGATCGGCAATGTTCGGATAGGATTCGAAGTACTCCCTAAGATATGATTCAGTAACGGATTGAACCATTCCCCTGGCTTCGCTATTTCCTAGCTTAGATTTTGTCTGTCCCTCAAATTGCGGCTCTGCAATTTTGATGTGCAGAACAGCTACTATGCCTTCCCTTACATCATCACCTGTTATGGCCTCAACACCCTTTACCATGTTCTTGTTCTTGGCATAGTCCTGTATAGCCCTTGAAAGACCTGCCCTGAATCCGGCAACATGTGTTCCGCCTTCTATTGTGTTGATGTTATTGACAAAACTTTCAATGCTCTCGGAAACGCCTGTATTATACTGGAAGGCAAACTCCACGATGCCGTTTTCAAGTTCAACCTTGTTGGAAATCGGTTCTTTGTGTACGGAATTATATCCTTCACCCAGGTACTCCACAAACGCGGAAAGGCCACCCTCGAAATGCAGGGTCTCCTTTTGCTCTGTCCTCTGATCCTCTATAGTTATGCTGATTCCGGGATTCAGGAATGCAAGGTCCCTGATCCTCTCAAGAATGGTCGAAAAAGAGAATTCCACTGTTTCGAAAATTTCAGGATCCGGAAAGAACCATATAATTGTCCCATGAGATTTTTCAAGCTGGATTGAGACATTTTTCATGTCTTCCGGCGGGTTCTTTGTGAACTCAGAAGTCTTCATAAATTCGAGTTTTGTTACAGGCGCCCCCTGCCTGAATGTCTCGAAGTATACTTCGTTCCCTTTCTTGACTATTGCAGTAAGCCTGGAGGAAAGGGCATTTACCACATGTACACCCACTCCGTGAAGCCCTCCGGTGATCTTGTAGACTTTCTTGTCAAACTTAGCACCGCTGTGCAGTTCTGTAAGAACTATTTCAAGACCAGGCCTGTTGTACTTGGGGTGCAGGTCAACAGGGATCCCTCTTCCGTCATCCTCAACACTAATTGAAGTGTCTTTGTATATGGTTATATAAATGCCCTTGGCAACCCCAGCGTTTGCTTCGTCAACGCTGTTGTCCACTACTTCATAGACGAGGTGGTGAAGGCCACGCTCATCAGTTGAGCCAATATACATTCCGGGAACTTTTCTTACAGCTTTCAGTCCTTCTAGAATCTGTATCTGAGATGAATCATAATTTTCCATTGAATTTACCACTTCCAAAATTAAAT
>JAJZKS010000177.1 GCA_021850835.1 Thermoplasmata archaeon | reverse complement strand
TGGAGCTGAGAGGAAAAGGTAGGCAACGCTCACATGCTTCTCGTGAAGGTGCACCTGGCTTTTCATGATCCCCTTCTCAAGGAAATATGTAATCAGAAATCCCCGCAGTACCACAAGGAGTGCAGCCAGGATGATGAAATCCGCATCACCAGTTATTATTCCCATCATGACCGATATCACTGCGAGGAGAATTGACTGGACCAGCTGCCCGCGTATCATCGGCCTTATGAATTCCTGCCCCTGCATGTAAAATGCAGTGACCAGAATGAGGCTTGAGAGAGGAAACAGCAACTCTTCCACAAAAGTGCTCATACAATCACCTCAGTGAATATCAGGAAAAGTATGGAAAATGTGAAGGCTGTTGCGAGGTAGTCCAGTACCCTGAAAAGCCTCAGCTTGGCAAGGGTCGTCTCCACAACAAGCACTATTCCAATAAGCAGTAACCATTTGGCAAACATCACTGGAATATCGAGGAGGAACCAGGGAGATGCCGCACTGAGTCCCCATGGGACAAGGAAAACATTCAGGAGTACTGACCCAAGAAGATACTGCTTGATGTAGCTGTTCCACTTGTTTATGGCAAGCAATTTTCCGCTGTACTCATAATTTGCAGCCTCATCAATCATCCCGAGCTCCTGGAGCCCTGCGCTCTCAAGAGGCAACTTCCCGGTCTCATAGAGAAACAGCATGAAGAAAGCGAGTGTGGAGAAAATGTGGACAATAGAAATGTTCTGGAGGGGATTGGCTGCCAGAAAGTGGTTTGTTGTATAGGGGTTGTTTGTTGCTGTGATCAGGGAAACTGCAAAAAAGACAGTTATTAGGGTACCTTCCGAGAGGAAGTTGAATGAAAGCATCCTGGAAACCCCAAGGGCAGAGTAGTTGCTGTTGCTTCCCATGGCTGCAGCAACCTTGACAAAAGCTGCAAGGGAAAACATGATAGCCCCACCAAGAAAGTCCGCGGAAGCTGTGAAGTAAATAGGGGCGGGGATGAGAACAGGGATAATTATGGAAATCAGGGAGTAAATGCCGAATGCCACATATGGTGCATAGATGAAAATTATTCCGGAACCTGACGGCTTCAAGGTCTCTTTTTTCAATAACTTAGCAAGGTCGTAATATGGCTGGAAAATGCTTGGTCCTTTCTTGGATTCAATAATACTCTTTGCCCTGTGGAATATGCCTGCAAAAAGCGGAGACAATCCCACAACGAAGAAGTACTGCAGGAGCGTTTCAATTAACGTTATATATTCTATGCCAACCACCAGACGTTTTCGCAGGCGTCATTAGCCAGTTTTCCGCTGGCGGTTTCATCTAATGCGGAAACGCCATTCCGCATATGTTGCTCCAAAATCATCTAGTTGTATTTATTGCTTTCATTCGCAATTGTGGTTCAAAACAGCCATTTCCTTAGTACCTCATAAAAGAAAGCACCACTCAGTCTGCCCGTCGTTCATCATCCTATCAGACTAGGCTGAATTCATCATCGTGGCATCCTGGAATCCCAAGAACCTATTTTGAATTTCCTGAGACAGTTTTTTCTCTTATCTTGAAGTACCTCTGGTATGCCTGAATTCAAGGAATTCCCACTTACTGATGAAGATAAGAAGCTTATAAAGGCTGCAGAGGAAGCCATAAAGAAGGGTTACAAAGAGGATTGGCACAGCATAGGTGCATCCTTGAGGACCATAGATGGCCAGGTGTTTTCCTCGATACACTTCGATGCCACTGTGGGGAGGATCTCAATCTGCGCTGAGCCCATCGCTATGGCAAATGCAATAATGGCCGGCCACGAAAAACTGGATACAATAGTTGCAGTGAAGCACCCAAACAAGAAGCGGGGGAGACCTGATTTCCAGGTTGTATCGCCATGCGGTATGTGCAGGGAGATGATTACAGACTATGACCCTGAAACAAAGGTTATCATTAAGACCGCAGAAGGGTTGAAGAAAGTTTTCATGAGAGACCTCCTGCCTTACAAATACAAAGAGCCGAATCTTTGAATTGGGGGCCCATGAGATGAGATGTCTCCATACGACTTTCTTTGGTTGAAACAATTATCCTTAGAATCAAAAGTCGCTAGGCTTACATTTGACTAGCCTGAATGTCCGTTAAATTTTTATTGAGTCTGCGCTCTACTAAATCCCAATGGGGCTGTGGGGTAGCTTGGTATCCTACGGGCTTTGGGAGCCTGAGACTCCGGTCCAAATCCGGGCAGCCCCATCTGTTCTATGTCCGGATTCGCACTAGATAGTAAAAGTTGATCACTTTGCTTCATGGAATATGGGCCTCCTTTTTGCTGTAAGCCAACCATTACTTACAGCACTACTTTGCTGATGCTTTATCGAGCGCTTGGGCAATGTCTTCAAGGATATCCCTTATATCTTCGCACCCTGCACTTAGCCTTATGAATCCTTCTGAGATATTGTCCCCACCCCATCTAGCCCTCCTTTCTGCAGTTGTATGAACGCTACCAAAACTTGTTGCGCTCTCAACCAGTTCGCAAGACTCCAGAAACCGATCCGCCTGGGATTTGCTTTCCAGAACAAAGCTGACCACGGGCCCGAAATATTTCATCTGCTTTGATGCTACTTCAAAAGCTGGATCATCGGGAAGTCCTGGATAGCGCACAGACTTGACCTCTTTTCTTTCTACAAGGTACCCTGCTATTTCCATTGCATTATTGCACTGCCTTGAGAGCCTGAGTTCAAGGGTCGCGAGGGAACGGTGGGCTAGCCAAATCTCCATTGGTCCAGGCACTGCCCCTTGCTGTGAGCGAAATGCCCTCAACATCTCAGTCCACTTAGGTTCTCTGGCTGCAACATGGCCCAGGATCAGATCATTGTGCCCAGCCATTGCCTTTGTGTCGCTTGACACGCTGAAATCTGCACCGAACTCCAATGGTTTCTGGCCAAGAGGGGTGGCCGTCGTGTTGTCAACTGCAACAAGAGCCCCTGAATTGTGTGCAGCACTGATAATCTCTGATAAATCACATACATCCAGTTCTGGGTTGCTAGGAGTTTCAACCCAGATAATAGTTGCACCTTCCGGAAAATTGCCCTTTCCCATATCCCTGGTAGGGATGAACCTGACTGAAATGCCCAGTGGTGCGAAGTGCTGCTCAACGAGCTTCCTTGCACCATAGTATGAGTCCGATGGCATGACTAGCATTGGAGGCTTTTGCCATTTGCCGCCATTGCGCAACAGCACCACACTGAAAACAGAAGTTATTGCGGCCATTCCTGATGAAAAAACCACGGCGTCTCCGCCTTCGAGAAGGCCAAGTGCGCGCTCATAGTTTGCCCATGTTGGATTGTGGTTGCGGCCATAGTAGAAAGGAGATGAAGAGGGTTCTCCCTCAAGATGGAAACTACCTGCGAATGTTGGTCCAGGCAGGAACGGTTCCCCCTGAGAGTGCCTTGGCTTCCCCGCTCTAACGACTAATGTTGCATCATGCATTTTGAATTAACCAATTGGTTGATAAAAAATGTTTCTGGCATGCAAGGCTGGTGGGGCATTCCCGCCTTTGCTGAACATTTCCAGGAGATACCGCGGTACCAGATGGAAGAAACCGATGTGCTCCGTGTCCCGGACCCATTACTTGCCAGATTCAGCCAGTTTGGCTTCAATAGCCTTAAGCCTTTGCTCCAGTGCCCAAATCGCCTGTTCCAGGTCTTCCCTTTCTTCCCTTGGCAATGGTTCATCATAATAATAATGCCCATACCGGGGGCGGCGATACCTTGGGGAATACTCAGGATCGTAGCATCCGCAGCCATAATGGCAATAATAGCACATTCTTCAACACCTTGCATTAATTATCGCATTTATGGAGATTAGCCGTTATCTTACGATGTTAGGGACATTAAGTAAAGTGTTTCGGTAGCGAGGAGAATGTCTCTATCCTATTATGTCCGGGCCATGTTATGAAATAATGGTGCCTGTAAAGCCAATTTCCAATAATATCGACGCCTCCCTTCTGTTGATGGCATTTGCATTCTCATGTACTACTTGTTTGTACTTTTTACTGTAGAATGTGGGATTGCACTGATTTTTGGCCCGATTCATCGCATTTGCGCGAGGATTGGAGCTTTGAGTCTCATTGCTTTCAGGCTTCGCCTGTCTGCCTTTGCCAGGTACAGGCTGAAAGCCAGGTGGCAACCGCCAAACAGTCATGTGCATTGATATCACGGGTATAAAAAATCACGTCGATTGCAGTATTTATACCATATTTGGCAGAGCCTGCAATAGTCGTTATTATTTAGCGCTTTGCAGATTAATATGCAAATATATTAATACCCCACAAGAATCAACGGGGCAGAGCGATGACTGTCGGAATGGAATCTGGAAACGAAAAGCAAGTGACGGCAATAGTCGATATTTTTGTGGACACCACGAAAGTGGAAGAGGTTGTTCGTGAACTCTGTCTGCTCGACGCTGTCGAAGAGGCTTATGAAGTGACAGGAGAATTTGACATAGCCACTGTTGTTAGTTCCAAAAGCATAGAAGAATTCCGGGATACCCTTAAGAACAAGATTATGAAGATTCCCGGCGTTAAGAGCGTAGTTAGCTCAATAGTTCTGAGCGCTGCGAAAGGCCCAAGAGCCGAAACTGTTTCTCTGGAAAGCAGAAAACGATAGATTGTGCCCTTTAAGG
>JAJZKS010000176.1 GCA_021850835.1 Thermoplasmata archaeon | reverse complement strand
GTCTGGCTAGTAGCTGGAGCTGTAATTTACCTATTCAAGAAGGGAATTAAGGTTTCACTGGAAGAAGGTGAAGAAATCTGAAGACAGTTGACGGAACAGACAGTGGAAACATCCACTTCAGATGGCAACCAACAAACAAGCCGGTGACCAGGGTAAAGCCTGGTGAGGAATTCAGGGTGAAAATCCCTGACTCTTCCACCATGCAGATTGAGGAGACTTACACCACAAAAGACATGTCAAAAATAGACAGCAGCAAATTCGACGGCGCAGTTGGACCCATAGAAATAGAAGGCGCGGAGCCAGGCGATTCAATAGAAGTTGAGCTCAAGGAGATTAAGACCGGAAAGTGGGGATGGACAGCAATACTTAGTGATTTCGGGCTTCTCAAGGGCAAATTCCAGGAGGAACTCATAATCTGGAACCTGAAGGATGGATTTGCAACATCCCGCACAAGTACTCTTAAGGGAGTAAAGATACCATTGAGGCCTTTTCTGGGAGTTGTGGGAACCTCGCCTCCCTCTGGGGAATATGGTATGATCCCGCCACAGTTCTTTGGGGGTAACATGGATAACAGGCTACTTCACCAGGGGGCCAGGCTGACTCTGCCGGTAAATGTCAAGGGAGGCATGCTCTCCTTTGCTGATCCCCATGGTGCCCAGGGCGATGGGGAAGTCTGTGGCACCGCTGTTGAAACCTCAGCCGAAGTTGTGGCAGTTGTCAGGCTTAACAAGAAAGTCACTGTAAAAGCCCCTAGGTTGATCTCTGACGATGAATCCAGCGGGAAACAGGTTGTCGCAATGGGCATATCTCCGGACCTCCACAAAGCAGCTGCTGATGCAGTACTGGAAATGATTGACATTCTTGGGGAAAGAGGATTCAAGAGCAACGAGGCATATGCACTTTGCAGTGCAGCTGGAAACCTCAGAATCAGTGAAATCGTCGATGAGCCAAATTTTGTTGTTTCCATGGTAATACCAGAAGCCATCCTGGAAAGAAACTGATTCCAATCCTTTTCTTTCTTTTTAATGTGTTTTGATTAACCTTATGACTCTTGAACAATTACTGGTGTAGTCCAATGTTGCCAAGAAATTATGACAGTTCACCAGACTTCTGGAACAGCGTGATTGCCAGTGTTCTCTCCTATGGTTCCGCTGAGATTCCTAAGGTTGACCGCAATGGCATCAGGGTGCCTGATCCGGAGAGGAGCGGCCTTTTCCATCGCTCAGTTGGTGAGAGGAAGGGTCAAATTGCAGACTGGAGAGCCTCGATACCTGGTTCCAGAAGAGGAATCCATGCGGTGGAGTTTTATGACCGCTACTCAGTTCATGTTGACAGGTTCGACCCCGACAAGGAACCGCTGAAGCATCTTCTTGTGGACAGCCCGAAAACCTTGATTGGGCTCCTGGGGGCCGGACTGGTTTCCATGCTGTTCTATAGCCTCTTCGGGGGAAAGCGCTGACCATGGCAACATTAAACATACACCTGTTAATCACTTAAACAGAAGCAACATGGAGAGTGATGGTGGTGATGATTCCTGGCGGCTGATTACAGTGTTTACTACACAATGCTGCTGGCAATCGGGGATACCTTCCTCAGAATCTGGCTACTGATGATCCTGTCCATAATTGTGGCACTTTTCCTTGGCATACTGGCTGCAAGGATTAAGGCAGCTGGCGCCATAATAATCCCCATAACCAATATTCTGCAGGCCGTGCCTGTGATTTCATTCTTCCCCATTATCCTGGTATTTTTCATTAAGAGGGTTGGCGGGCCACTTGGCGTGAATGTAGCCTCTGACTTTCTAATTTTCACTGCCCTTATCTGGAATATAATCCTTGGAGTGTATGAGGCAACCATCCACATCCCCGAAGAATATTTCCAGGTCTCAGAGGTCTACGATGTGGGAATGTTCTCTAGGATCAGGAACCTCTATCTTCCCGCTTCATTTTCCCATATTATTTCCAATATCATGCCCTCATTTGCCAGCGGGCTTTTCTACATAACACTAAGTGAGGTCATTTCTATTGGAACCTCAAACTACACCGTTTTCGGAGTAGGATCTCTAGCAGTGTCACTGGCTGCGCAAAACCAGTTTTCCCAGATACTCATCCTGATTGGTTTCCTGGTGGTGGCCATTGCACTTAATTTCTACTTTATCATCAATCCCCTTCTAAAGAGAACTGCAAATTACACCTTTGACCTGAACGTCCCTGATGAACAGCAGTCGACAAGGAGGCGGGAAAGAAATGTCTTTGTATCTGCCATCGGAGGGAGGGTAACGCAGGTCCTTTCATCCGGTATGAATGCAGTCTATTCCGTAAATACCATATTTGCGGGCAAAAATGCAACTCAGAAAAGGGCAAGAAAGCTGCATATGTCAGAGCGTTCTCTCAACATCATAGTTGGTGCTGTACTGGTCTTCATCTTTGGCCTTTCTGCATATCTCGTTGCTGTTGCGGGTTTTGGTGCAGCTTTTGTTGTGTACCTTACAAACCTGTCAGTGCTCTGGCAGCTGCTGGTTGCAACTGCCTTTGACCTACTGAGGATCGCGATCGTATTCCTGGCAAGTTTCATTATAATGGTCCCTCTCGCAATTTATTTTGGAAGCAGGGGCTCATCTGGAAGGCTGGGGACCGGAATTTTCCAGGTAATATATTCCATTCCTGCGCCAATACTTTTTCCTATTATTGTGGTGTACCTGACCCCTAGGCTCTCATTATTAGTCGGGGAGTCGCTGGCATACAACTTCAACGTTCTCCTTGTGACATTCCTTTCTGCGGCAGCATACATTTTCTTCAATGTGTATGGCACAGCAACAGCAATTCCCAGGGATCTCAAGCTTGTCACGAAGACCTTCAACATAAAGGGTTTCAGGAAATTCAGATACCTTTCTTTCCCCGCTATAATTCCGGGACTCATAACTGGATCCATAGCTGCATTCGGGAGCTACTGGGGAGGCCTCATGATAGGGGAATACACACAGATAGGTGGAAAAACCTATTCGGTGGGAAATGGGCTCATGATGCTCATTACTAAAGGGATAGCGGAAGGGAATCTGCTATTCGTTGATGCCATAGACCTGTTCATGGTTTTCCTCATCGTGATCATAACATACCTCCTGTGGATGAGACTGTACAAATATTCTGAAAAGAGATTCAGTGCATAACATGTTCAAGGATACATTAAATTCCGCAGACTGATTACTTCAAAAGAGAGTGCAGTGAATGTCGGGGATTTACGCCTTCCAGAAAAAAAGAGTCGAGAAACTCAGGGAACTTATGGCAGAAAGCAAAATTGATGCTTTCCTAGTTCCCACGGGACCTAATTTCTTCTATTTCACAGGTTTCGAAACTGAGAGCCATGAAAGGCTGACCCTGATGTTCATCACTCCCGATGACCAGTTCATACTGGCGCCGAAACTAATGGAGGAACAGCTCCACTTGCATTCGTGGGTGGAGGATGTGAGGCCATGGACTGATGACCAGAACCCGCACCGCATTGCAAGGGATTACCTTGAAAGCAACAAGGCATCAATGGTTGCCATAGATGGCGTGCTTCCATATTTCCACTATGCACCGCTTTTCCACAACTCATCCTCGAAGGAGATTCTTGGTGATAGTTTCACTGCATCCCTGAGAATGGCGAAGGATCGGGAGGAGATGGACAATATCTCAACTGCCATAAGGAAATCCGAGGAAGCGTTGAAGTTAACCATTGATTCTGTTACCGAAGGAATAACTGAAAATGGGGTTGCAACACGGCTAGAGGAGAATTTTAAGAAGAAAGGGCTTGATGCCCCGGCATTTGCAACAATAGTTGCGGCAGGAGAGAACTCATCAGTTCCCCATCACGATCCAACTGACAGGAAGATTGCAAGGTACGAACCAATAATAATAGACTTTGGCGGGCGGTACAGAGGATATGCTTCCGACACTACGAGAACATTCTTCATAGACAGGGCAAAACCTGAGATGGAAGAGATTTATGAAATAGACAGGGAAGCCCAGGAAAACACTCTGGAGGCCCTCAATCCTGAAACAACATATGCTGATGCAGACAGGATCGCCAGGGAAATCATAAGCAGGAAAGGGTATGGAAACAACTTCATCCACAGGCTCGGCCATGGACTCGGCATTTCTGTACATGAGGATCCCTATCTGGTTCCTGCCAACAGGCAACCCATGAAGGAAAATTCCGTTTTCACCATCGAACCTGGTATTTACCTGCCTGGAAAGGGCGGAGTAAGGATAGAGGACACAGTATATTTCCAGAACGGCAAGTGCAGGGCATTTAACATTTTCCCCAAGGGCATCAGTTACATATAGAATTCTCTGCCCTGATGGCTATGGAAGAGCACACAAAAGGCGCTATCCCAGCAAGGTGCAACAAAATGAGTGGGGGTTTTTTAAACCACTTTCTTCCGGTTTCCCAGACTAGCTTTCAAGTTCCTTGAAAATCTCGTCGTAAATATTGGCCTCAGGCTCCTCTTCCTCGATTCCGTCAGCGGCCTTGTAAATATTGTCCTTCTTGTAGGTCCACTGGTTGATCCTCCAGGACCGCCCCTTGATAATATTTACCTCTTCTCTGTGTGTTTCCAGGAAACCGTATTCCTCAAGGTTGTAGAAAACATCCCTTTCAGGTGCAGACAGGACATTGTCAAGGACATAGTCCTCGT
>JAJZKS010000175.1 GCA_021850835.1 Thermoplasmata archaeon | reverse complement strand
TTAAATCAATTAATCCCACAGAATTTTTTTTGCCGTCAATCCTTTTGTACTTCTGCCTGTCCACATTAATTGGCACCATTAACTCCAGTCTAAATTCATTATATTTATATGATGTGCCTTTTTAATTCTGAATTTTAAGATTGAAATATGGATATATCATGAAAGATGAAGTACCCTAATAAGAGTATTACGCAGCGTAAATCGCAGGATATGATACGGATATGCAATACTGTTTGATGGAGGAAGTCCTGAAAATGATTGTTTCATTGGTCAAATAAAAAAATGAGGGCGGTTGAAAGAAATTCCAAAATGTATGATATAAAAAAGGAGGGGGAATTTATCCCTGCTTTGCATATGTTGTTGTCTTTATAGCCTTCAACTGCGTGTGAATTTCTGACTTCTCCTTCACCAGTGCCAGGTACCTGAACACTATGTGATTGAGCTTGCTGTATGGTGCAATAATGAACAGGGTGCCAACAAACGCCAGATGCACAAGGAAGATAAGCCCCATAAAAGAGGAGGTCCTTGTTACAAGGGAGAGCATGCCGGTAACCGCTGTCAACAGCAGCAGGTAAACCACCCAGTAATCCATCCTTATCATTGTGCTGCTGGCCTTGCTCTTGTCAGATACAGCCTTCATGTAAAGGAAACCCAATGCGCCGGTGATTATCATCAGTCCCCCAACCGTGCCTGAAAGGACTGGCAGGGAGAGTATGGGGTAGGGGGGGAAGTAACCTATGAGGTGCTGTATTACAGCCGCAGATGAAGTTGCAAGAATTGTAAGCAATATGCCGAAGAACATTAGCATGTGGAATGCCATTCTTGTCCTGCTTCCAACTTCCTTTGGATAGTCACACCCAACTCCTCCGCCTTTGAACCATCTGTGTGAAACTGCGTCATGGATTGCAAGTCCATGGGATCTTAGGTTAAAGAGACCAGCACGGTCTCCGCCTATGTCCTTCCAGAAGATCGCGCCCTGGACAAGCCACATTGCTATGACATATACACCAAGCAGCATTCCAACCGCAACAAGCAGGTCATATGGTACCACAGAGTACACAGACGCTTGTGGAGTGAACAGTGCAGAAAGGCCGTTCAGGTATATGGAAACGGAAAACAGAAGGGCTGCGGATACTGCAAGTATGGCTGTTCCCGCAAGGTATGTGCCGTTGAGGATCTTTGTGAGGGGCTTTGGCCATGTCTCATTTTTGTGAATCTCAACTCTTGCCTCGCTGTTGATCTTTGGAATGTTCAGGCCATATTCATGCGGTTCACTGTATGGGCACGCATAAAAGCAGTCCCTGCAGTCATGGCAGAGATAGGAGAAGAACTTTATGTCCTTTGCCTCGAGAAAATTCCTTCTTTCCATTGCATCCCATACAGGACAGAAACCTTCGCAGTGTCTGCATGCATTGCAGATCATGTACTGCCGTATGCTTTCATCCTGGTCCTTCAGTTTGTTCAGATCGTTTAAATTCAGTTCAGTCATGTTTAACAGCCTCCCTCCCAGCAGTTATTCCTGTTACAGTTCCTATTACCAGGCCTGTGCCGCCAACATAACCCCGGCCGTAAATATTCCCGGAAGTCAGTTCGCCAGCTCCGTAAACATTGTCAATTGGTTTGCTGTTCTGGTCAAGCACCCTTGCCTGTGTGTCTATCCTGACGCTCTGGAAAGTGAACGTTATCCCTGGAAGCATAGGCCAGACGTAGAATGGCGGCTTGTCAAGTTTCCGTGCCCAGTTTGACTTGTCTGGGTTCAGCCCGTTTGTCCTCTTTCCATCAAGCTTGGAAAGATCGTATTTCACATCCTCAGTGATATGGGAGTTGAATTCCTCCACTGTGCTCCTCAGAGCGGCCGGGTCAAGGTTAACCTTCTTTGCAAGTTCCTCAATGGTGTCAGCCTTTATTCCCTGGTACATAGGAATAAGGGTCTCCCCCATCATCTTGCTGTCAATTATGACGTATACAGTCTGGTCAGGCTGATCCCTGGCAAGGTGCCCCCAGAGCACGTATCTCTTTGTCCAGAGGTCTTCACCCTCATCGTAGAATCTCTTTGCGAATTTGTTTACCACTATTCCCAGGGGAATGAGGTCAATCCTGGTTACGAAGCCGCCATCAAATTTCGGCGCCCTGGCATCAACTGCAGTCCAGTGAGCCTGGTCGGGCCTCCCAATGCTGCTAGCGCCCATCCTGTAAAGGGCCTTCAGAGGTATTCCTGTGTTATATTTTGCCCCGCGTACAACGATATTGTTTGCCCTGTCGCCATAGGCCTCTTTCAGGTATTCCATGTTGGCCTCGAATCCTCCTGAGGCAACAACCAGGCTGTCTGTTTCCAGGCTGAATGAACTGCCGTTGCTTTCAACATTCAGGGAAAGGGTGTTGTCCTGGTTCCTTGTTATGTCATTCACCATGGTTTCGTAGACGACCTGGACACCCAATTTCTCCACAACGTCATAATATGTGTTCAGGAGCTGTTTGCCGCCCCCCAGGATGAAGGCGTTGGCAGTGTTATAGTGGAATGCGCCTTTCACAGCATGCTTGAGCACAATCTTGTGCTTCATCATCCAGGCAGGCATCTTCTGTGAGCCATCCACGATAAGGTTCAGGATGTCAGGGTTTGACTCACCCTTGTTTATTTTCATGACATCCTGGATGTATTCTTCCTTTGTGTAGGGCCCACTGCTGAAGTTGTCGTGGTCATGGACGTAGCGGATGCTTCTCGTGTACTTGGAGTTCCCGCCCCTGAAATCCCTTGGAGCCCTCTCGATCATCAGGATCCTTCGGGAAGGTGCATTCTCCTTTGCGCTCATGGCTGCATTGAGGGCGGCATTGCCACCACCTACCACAACCATGTCAAATTTCTTGTCAGGTTTCATTTATTCATAGCTCCTTATTTGATATTCTCCTGTGAATTAACCAGCTCCATGAGGCTTTTACCCTCCATGAGGAAAGATTTGAGGCCCCCTGCATTGAAGAGTTTTTCGAGGAAGTCAGGAAGTGGGTCGAAGCCCATGGACTTTCCATTAGTCATGTTTCTGACAATCTTGCTGTCGAAATCAACCTGAATCTTGTCTCCAGTACGGAAGAAATCTTCCTCCCAGTCCAGTTCCAGAGGATAAAGGCCAATGTTGATGCAGTTCCTGAAAAAGATCCTCGCGAACGTCTTTGCGATCACAACCTTTATTCCGCAACCTTTCAGGGCCATTGGGGCCTGTTCCCTGCTGGAGCCGCAGCCGAAGTTGACCCCTGCCACTATGAAATCACCGGGAGTGACCTTGCTTCCAAAATTCTCGTCGATGCCACCCATTGCATGCTTTCCGAGATCTGCAAGCTCGAAGGAAGCGGTCTTCCACTTTGACGGGATGATTGTGTCAGTGCTGATATCATCTCCGAAGCACCATGCATTGCCTTTGATCGTTTCCATGATCATGCGCCTCCATCTATTCCTGAGGACAGTTTTCCCTTGATTGCCGAATAGGCAGCGGTCTCCGATGAGGCAAGGTAAATGTCAGACTTCACGGATCCCAGGCGCCCTGGGAAATTCCTTGGACCAGCAAAAACCGCAACGTCACTTTCTCCCATGAGTCCCTTTGAGAAACCTGCACAGGCACCGCATCCTGGAGAAGTGACCATTGCGCCGCTTTCGCTGATGATCTGTATGAGCCCTTCTCTCATTGCCTGGTTGTAAACTTCCCTGGAATTTGGAGTAACTATGAGTCTTGTGCCTGGGTTGACCTTGTTTCCATTGAGAACGGCCGCTACCTTTCTGAGATCCTCAAGCCTGCCGTTGGTGCAGGTTCCAATGATAACGACATTTACATCAACGCCTGCGGGGGCTTCTGATATTGGCCTGGCATTTCCAGGGCTCCCTGGAAGGGATACCATTGGCACAACTTCCCCGAGATCGATATGTAATTCCTGTTTAAATTCAGCTTCTCTGCCAAAGGGCACTAGGAGCTTTGGCTCCCTTCCCCTTGACCTGATATAATCAATTGCAACCGAATCAGCCTCTATGACTGAGTTCTTGGCACCCATCTCGACTCCAAGGTTGGTAAGGGTAGCCCTGGAATCCATGGACAATTCTTTAATTCCGGGACCGGCCCATTCGAGAGAGCAGTAGTTGGCGCCATCTGTCCCAATGGTTCCCAGGAGTTTTATGGCAAGATCCTTTGCACTGACTCCTTCCCTCAATTTACCGCTGAGGTTGATTCTTATTGTCCTCGGAACCCGCATCCAGGTCATCCCGGAAAGGAAAATAGAGGCAACGTCACTGCTGCCCATTCCCGTTGCAAAGGCACCCACTGAACCAAGGGTTGTGGTGTGTGAGTCGGCTCCCACAACAATCATTCCGGGGACTGCAAAGTTCTCGAGAATATACTGGTGGCAGTTGGAGCCTTCCTGTAGGTGTGTTCCCTGCTCACGGGCGAACTTCCTCATTATATTGTGGAGATTGGAAGACCTCTCGCTGCTGGCCGGGAAATCATGATCAATGTTCAGGAGCACCTTTCCCGGGTCGAAGACGCTCTTCCCTTTCAGTTCATTGAAAATCTGTATTATGAGGGGGCCCTGTACATCATGGGCATAGGTGAAGTCCACTTTTGAAAGAATATAGTCTCCAGCAAACTTTACCTCTTTTTTTTCTTTTCCTGAAACCTCGTTCCTTATGCTGAGAATCTTTTCGC
>JAJZKS010000174.1 GCA_021850835.1 Thermoplasmata archaeon | reverse complement strand
TCGATTTTCATCCCGAATCCCAACCTTCCTCTGCTGATTTATTCATTCATGCATATTAAAGGATGGCGCTACAATGTTAACCTCAGAAAAAACGGCAATAGCACTGGACCAAACAGGCAACTATCATGCGTATTTGCTGCAGTTTGGGATATCCAAGCAGCTGCCATCCCGGAGATAATGGATTTCCGGCCCTCATTTCATTCGAAATCTGATTGCTGCTGAATGGCCAGATGCAACTCCTTATGGGTGCAAACATGGAAAAATATCTAGAAAAACTGCAGTGATGTTGCTAGGGCCACAATTACAATCAGCAATGCAAGCGATATGAACGAGAACAGGTGTGTGACTCTCCTAATCTTCCTGACTTCCTCAAGTTTCCCTTCCCTGGCAAGCCTTGTAATCTTCTTTCCGTGATAGAGGTTGTTGGTGTATATGATCAGTATGTCCACACCAACAACTATGATCTTTGCCAGTAGCAGTTTGCCTCCAGTGGTGTCAAAGAGTGCTGAAACGCTGCCAAGGTACCATGTGGCATTGTATATCCCAGTAATAATGAGAATTCCAAGCGATATGTGTGTGAAGAGGGCAAACCGCTTTGCAATCCTTCCCACGATCCTTGTCCTCTCCTTTTCGTCATCCGTGATCTCATATGAGGCAGGCCAGACTACAAGCCAGATGAAGAATGATCCGCCTATGAACAGAATGGCGAAGAATATGTGGACTGCAAGTACGATTGCGTCAAGGAGGAACATTTGGGGAACATACTGAAAGTAAATTAATTTGTTTGCAGCATGATGCGCATAGGCTTCCATTTACTCAATTTTGCATAGACCCGCAACGGTTTTAACTCGGCTCGGTTTAGTCAATCGGTAAGCATGGCTGTTGTAATAATTGAAGATCCTCCGAAGGACATGAGGCCGGAAAAGGCCATAAGGGCAGACGTTGCATGGAAGTTATTCCTGCCAGACCACATGGGAGACATACCTGCAATTGGGAAGGGAAAAATTGAGCCAATCAGGCACTGGCTCTGGTGGGAGCTCTCAAGGAAGCAGGGATTCATGAGGGAGGAAGAAGCCCCTCCCGCATACGTACTTGCGCCACCTCTGACACCTGAAGGAAAGGAGTTCCTCATCAGGACGAGCTCACTCTGGACAAACAAGGTATTTCTCATAGAGGCTAAAGGAAAGAATGTTGATATTTATTCAACGGGAGATAACCTCTGGACCCCTCCAGTAGTAAACGTGAAGGATAAGCCGCAGGCACATTCTGCACTCTCCAGGCTTACAGCCCATGGCGAGGGGGAAGATGCTGACACACATTTCTCCCCAGTCCTTGGAGCCGGCAAATCGTATGTGAGAGCCTACACCATAGAAGCGAACGGGACTTATGCAAGATTCCACAGCCATACCGCGAGGGAAGAGCTTTACCTTGTCCTCAAAGGGAAAGGCACCATAAGGATTGGGAGCCACAATGTCCCCATAAAGGAAGGTGATCTTATTGCAAAACCAACAGGCCCCGACATATCAACGCAGTTCCTTGCTGACAGGGGAGAAACCATGAGGGTCCTGGACATAGAAATCTGGCCGGAGGATGAAAGAACCTCCAAGGATGCAGTGCTCTACCCGGACCATGAGGAACTCGATCTATTCGGGCAGGGCTGGCACTACACTGTCCCATCGGTAAGCATCATCGACGCCCTTGACGCAATGTCCCATTACGACACAGGGTACCGGAGGAAGGCTGACGGCAGCTGGGAGCCAAAAGATATACCTGGCCACAAGAGAAGGGAAAAGTAAGGGCCTAGAATTCAAGTTCCCCAGATTTCAGGACTTTGGCGAATTCCCCGTTTATTGATGCGAGGTTAACATCATGGATAAGCTGGGCCGGCAATTTCTCCCCATTTACCCCTATTTTTTCATGGGCGGCACAGGCGTCTGCGATGACAAAGGACTCAAATCCAAGATTTCCTGACATCCTCGCAGTGGTGCTGACGCAATGGTCCGTAACCAGGCCCATGTAATATACGGGCGGGCTTCCCATATCTCTGAGAACCTGCTCTAGGCTGGTTCCGATAAATGCGCTGTTAACGTGCTTCGTGATTATCATTTCACCTTCAAGCGGAGTGACTTCATCCTTGAACTGGAACGATTCCTTGCCATGATGGAGCAATGAGTTTGGATTCTTCGAGTCGTGCCTTACATGTATTACAGTGAGGCCGTGCTTACGGAACTCTTCCAGAACTTTCTTCATCTTCTTCTCAGCATCTGGGTTGTTCCTCTTTCCCCACCTGGAGTCTGAAAAGCCCTTCTGGACATCTATTATGACAAGAACTGAATTTGGTGCTACCTTTGACATGTTTGCATGAAGGCATTTCATTGATTAAACTGATTGCATCTGGGCTAAGGATTTTAGAAGGAGTGCAATAAAGGTATATAATGACCCGGGAAGACCTCCTTTCAAGACCAGTAAAAGACCTGAAAATAAACGGTTCCACCACCCTCGATGAACTCATAATGCAATTTTCTGAATCGGGCGGATTCACATCCGCAAAGCTAGGCACAGCGTATTCTATCCTTGGCAAGATGTTCAGCGAGGAGAATACCACTTTCCTCTCGTTCCCCGCTGACATTATTTCAACAGGAACAAGGGGCCTGATCAATGAAATGGTGAAGAAGAAGCTCGTTGATGTAATCATCACCACCAACGGAACACTGGACCATGATATCGCAAGGACGTTCATGGATTACTACTGCGGCACCTTCGATTACAGCGACAGGGAACTAAAGCACATGTCCATAAACAGGCTCGGGAACGTGTTTGTCCCGGATGAGAGCTATGGGGAGATCATTGAGGCAAAGGTTCAGCCAATCCTGGATGAACTCTACAAGAAGAAAAAGGAATGGGGTGGTGCAGAACTCCTCAAGGAATTTGGCTCACGGCTGGGCAATGAGTCATCCATACTCTATAACGCTGCAAAGAACAATATACCAATTTACGTACCAGGCATGACAGACGGGTCATTCGGATCGCAGCTCTGGTCCTTCTATGAAAGGAACAGGGATTTCAAGATCAATCTCCTGCAGGATGAGCACGAACTTTCAGACATCATATTTGATGCAAAGAAGACCGGTGCCCTCATGATCGGGGGCGGAATATCCAAACACCACACAATATGGTGGAACCAGTTCAGGGGTGGGCTGGAATATGCTGTATATGTTACGACTGCGCAGGAATATGACGGTTCACTGTCCGGTGCAAAGCTTGAAGAAGCAATCTCATGGAAAAAGATGAGGGAGGACGCGGACTTCGTGAATGTATATGGAGACGCAACAGCACTGCTTCCCCTGCTGATAGCGCCTTTCCTCTAATTCAGATGTACTTCAACCATTCCATAATGGGATCGTCTTCATCCTGAAGTTCTGAACTCGTTTCCCCGAACGAGCTGATGGTCTTGAAGAGATGGAAGTATATTCTCCCGCCCTTTTCTTCGCCGTACATGATGTGTTCCACAGATCTGCCGTCAGGGAGGTGTGACATTGCCTCCGGGAATTCGGGTGAAAAGTGGACTTCTATCCTGTCCCCATCCTGTTCAAGCCAGTACGAATTGTTCTGGCCAATGTATGCCTTGAGCTTATCTGCCTCTATGGAGGGACCCATGGGGGCATATTTTTTGATGGCTATAATAGATTATCATTTCTGGGACAGAAGGAAAGAAAACTGATTTTTATCACCACTGCATGTGCAGGTATGCATTACATAACAGAGGAAGATGTGGAAAGAAATCTCGGAGTGAAGGAAACAGTTGAAATTCTTGAGGAGGCTTTTCTATCATATTCTTCAGGCACTTCATTCTACAGGCCAAGGGAGAGGATCATATTTGACGAGACCGTTTTCAACACAATGCCTGGTGTATTCCAGCACAGGAACCTTGCCGGGCTAAAGACTTACATTGCCAACAGGAACGGAGCAAGGTTCGTAGTGATCATATTCGACACCAGGAAATCAGAGCTGCTCGCAGTAATTGAGGCAAACAAGCTTGGGCAGATCAGGACTGGCGCCCTCCCCGCAATGGTCACCAGAAGGATGGTCAAGGGAAAGAACCAGGGATTCTGCGTCATAGGGTCAGGATACCAGGCAGAAACTCAGCTAGAAGCAATGGCATCAGTGTTCAGCCTGGACAGTGTTTCCGTTTATTCCAGGACATTCAGCAATGCAAAGAAATTCGCCGAAAGGATGCAGAAGAAGATCGGCCTGGAAGTGAAAGCCCATGAAAGTGTCTCTGCTGCGCTCAGGGACGCTACCATCATCAATACAATTACGGACTCTAACAATTCAATCTTTTCAAGAAAGGATCTTGGGGAGGAATATCATGTGAACCTTTGCGGAGGAAATATACCAAACAGGCGCGAGGCGGCAGAGGATGTACTCGTGGACAGCGATCTCATTGTTGTGGAGGACATGGAGCAGGCCATGATGGAATCAGGAGAGATCATAAGCCTTACGAAGAACCACCCCGGGAAGAAATGTGTGGAACTTGGCGACTTCATGAAGATGGAAATGGGCGAACTCAATGGAAAGAGGAAAACAGTGTTCAAGTCGATGGGAATCGGCCTTGAGGATGTTGCAGCAGGATATGCCCTCATGAAGAACATGGGACTCCTGAAGTAGCAAGAACAATTGGGGGA
>JAJZKS010000173.1 GCA_021850835.1 Thermoplasmata archaeon | reverse complement strand
TCCAGGGGCAGGAGAATGGCTGAAGTAACCCTGAAAAGCGAGAGTGAGATCGACACAAAACTGGACGAACTCAGTAACATTTATAACAAGGCGTTTTAAATGGAATAAACGTGCTAATCCCAAATCTGGGACCGTCGTAACCTGTGTTAACCTTCAATAATGCCATATGTAATGGTAGACAGCGTGAACATATCCAGATCTTTTTGATCTCTTGATGCCGAAACTTCAGACCATTAAACTGGTGAGAATCAATGAAGCTGCTCTATCGAGTGGCACTGCATGGGTTAACACAGGTTACGACGGTCCCAGATTTGGGATTAGCACGTTTATTCCATTTAAAACGCCTTGTTATAAATGTTTACAGCATTACAGTGAGGATAAGCGGATTCAAAGAAATATAATTACAGAGGAATACCTCTATAAGGGAGATGAAGTCATTGAGCCTATTATCTCTCCAGTTTCGAATATGGCAGGGCATCTCGTTGCATTTGAGGGTTTGTTATTTTTATTGGATATTCCTTCCAATACCGCCGGTAAACTTTATTTAACAAATCTGTTTGATATTACAAAAAATACTATTGAAAAAATTCCAATATGGAACGAATGCCCAAGTTGTGGTGGTTTGGATAAATACAAAAATTAAATCCACGTTGAGGAGCTAAAATGGGATTCCTAGAAATTCTAAAAGATAGAAACATAAGGTTACTGTGGCTTGGTTCCAGAGTCTCAGTATCTGGAAACGTGATCTTTACCATAGCTCTGAATTGGACGATATTCGTAATTAGCCATTCCTTAATTTTAGTATCTGTTGCGGTGGCCTTCATTATCATTCCCTACGTTGCCTTTGGACCACTTGCAGGAAACATCCTAGATAGGCACAACAAAGTCAGGATTACATCTTTAGCACTCTATTCTCAGGGATTAATAGTAATATTATTTGCGATATTGTACATTCTTGGGATGTTTTTTATACCTATAATCTTAACAGGAGTTTTTATTCTAAACACAATAGGGCAGATCCCTGCAAATGCAGTTGATGTTCTGATCCCAAGGCTTACGTCTAAAGAGAATCTTGGAACAACAAATAGCTTATTTTCACTAGGAGCCAACATAACTCAAGTCGCTGGCTTCGGTTTAGGAGGCGTAATTATTGCTTTGTTTGGTGCCGGGTTACCAATAATATATGACGCTGCTACGTTTTTTTTCGGGGCACTGTTAATTAGGCTAATTAACTTTGAGGATGACACATCTATTCGTGCCAGATCATCAAAAAAATTTGCCGAACAGTTCAAAATTGGCTTAAATTGGATGCGTGGAAACAAGCTAATAATTGAATTACTATTCGCGAATTTAATCAGTCTGGCATTCAGCGGCATTCTGGAACCATTATATGTGGCGTACTCTTCCAGCATATCCGGAGGGGAAGCGTATGCTTATGGTGCAATCCTCACGTCAACCACGGTCGGAAGCCTCTTTGCATCCTTCCTGATTGGCAGAGTCAACATACGAAATGATTCGGGAATTATTGTCATTATCAGCTTATCAATTTTAGGGATTTTCATGGTTTTCCTGGGTCTTTTCCCAGTACTGCTTTTGGCTTTAGTTTTCACTTTTTTTATCGGTTTCTCGTACTCAATGATAATAATCCCAACATCATCCATAATACAGGCCGTATCAGGGAGTGATAAATTGGGTTTGATCAATGCAACTTTTTTTTCTTTAATCGCGGTCGCTCCAATAGTGTCCGAGCTTACTGCTGGTTACTTGGCAAATTTTGTATCCGTTCGAACCTTAATCGTTGTTCCTGGGTTTATTCTACTGCTGACTTCAGTCCTGCTATTTCTGTCCCTAAAAGTACTTCGTGAGGTAAAATTTTAAATCCATTATTTCATCTTTTTTCCTTTAAAATTATTTCTTGAAGTCCGGGCTGTCAAATCCTAGCTAAAAAAATATCGAAATTTCTTGACCTCCCCCCAAATTATGAAAAACGTTCGTGACATTGTATTTGGTGCATTTACAAAGCACTCCTTGGAATTAAGAGAGAGGTTATCACAGCTAGCCTTGACAATTGCCTCGGCAATGCACCCTCACCCTCGTTGTTCCTTCTAGGTCCCATTGTATTAATGTAAATGGCAAATGAATTCTGTCCAATTATGGCAAACGAAAAGTATCCAGTCTTGTATGCATAGCAAGGGCGCGCAGCGGATTGCCTGAACATGAGATAAATGGTAGAAACAATTAATATCGAATTCGATATTCCGGGTTATGCTTGATTACATGGGCTTTGGACGTAGACATTCCAAGGGACAGGGTCTCAAATATATCGCCCTGAGGGCAATTTCTGAATCCCCAAGGAATGGCGTTGAAATTATGGATTATATCGAGAAGATGTCATGGGGATGGTGGAGACCTTCACCGGGATCGATTTACCCCATGCTGGAATCTCTTCTGGCCGATCATCTTGCAATCAAGGGAGATGACGGGAAATATGCCATAACCGAATCCGGATCCAGGGAACTCGGGGAAGCGCAGTGGGGCCCATACAGGGCACCGAGGACACTAGAGGAGATGATATCCGAAATGGACGGATATCTTTCATACATAGAGGAGAGCGGAGAAAAAGCAATTTCGCAAAACAGGGAACAGCTCATGCACGTAATGGAAAGACTTCAGAAAATGCTGCAAAGGTGAAATGATGAAAGCGATTGAAACAAAGAATCTGACGAAGATTTACGGCGGGCACCTGAAGGCTGTTGACGCGCTGAATATAGATGTTGAGGAAGGGGAAATATACGGGCTCCTTGGCCCAAACGGGGCAGGGAAGACAACAACAATAAAGATGCTTACCACTAGCACCCCTCCAACGTCTGGAACAGCCACAGTTGCGGGCTACGACATAATAAGGGAATCGCTCAAGGTCCGGAAAGAGATAGGAGTGGTCCCGCAGGACCTTACTGCCGATGAGGACCTGAAGGGCTATGAGAACCTCATGATGGTATCACAGTTCTATGATATCCCGACTGCAAAGGCAAAGGAAACCATAGAAAGGCTTCTTGGCCTTGTGGATTTGAAGGAAGCCGCGGACAGGTATGTCAGGGGGTATTCCGGAGGAATGAGGAAGAGGCTTGAGCTCATAATAGGCCTCGTGCACGATCCAAAGATACTGTTCCTGGATGAACCCACGCTTGGGCTGGATGTCACCACAAGGAGCCAGATGTGGGATTATGTCAGGCAGATACAGGAAAAGCTCAACGTAACAATAATTCTCACCAGCCATTACCTTGAGGAGGTTGATGCCCTCGCAGACAGGATATCGATCATAGACCACGGGAAAGTGCTGGTCACCGGTACGTCCAACGAACTTAAGGCCAAGCTCAAGGGAGACATCATCCAGATGACATTCAGGACGCAGGGGGACGAGGATACCATCAAAAAGTACCCAAACTTCATTGAAATAAAGGATAGCGGACCCAACAGTGTCAGGATGAAGGTACAGAATTCCGACGAGGAACTGCCGGACATCATCAAGTACATTTCAGAGAACAAGCTGGCAGTCACCAGGATGACAGTCCAGAAACCTTCCCTTGACGAGGTTTTCCTGGAGTACACCGGGAAGGACATAAGGGTGGAGGAGAGCCCGGGTGATTTCAGGAAGACGATGTTCAACATGAGGAGGGTGAGGAAATGAGCGGCCTGGGACCTCTTACGGCAAGGGATCTTAAGAAATGGTACAGGAACCCGGTTTCGCTGATCACCGGGCTTATTCAGCCATTCTTCTGGTTGGCTCTGTTCGGATACGCCTTCAGCAAGCTTGGCACCATAGACCCGGCTGCAATTGATTATGCACCATCATACATAACATTCCTTCTTGGAGGTGTGCTGACCATAATCGGCCTGTTCACTGCAATGTTCTCCGGAGTGAACATAATATTTGACAGGAGGCTGGGGCCACTGAGCAGGTTCCTCATGTCTCCCATACACAGAAGCTCCATCGTCTTTGCGAAAATAATATCCGCAATGGTGAGGATACTGGTTCAGGTGGGCATCATAATACTGGCGGCGCTGATACTGCCAAATGGCCTGATTTTTGCCCATGGGTTCACGGTAGAGGGTGCGCTTGTGATAGTGACCGCAGTGGTGCTGGTGGCTTTCATATTTTCCTCTATGTTCAGCATTATTGCAGTCAGGATTACAAGGCCTGACACAATATTCGGCATCCTTAACCTGGTTAACCTGCCTCTGCTGTTCACAAGCTACGCAATGTTTCCTCCTGCGCTGATGGCAGGCTGGCTCAGCACGGTTGCTCAGTACAACCCGGTTTCGTGGTCAGCTGAATCCATCAGGACCGTGATCCTAAACGGTACGATGCTTACCGCTGCACAGGGAAGCCAGTTGCTGACATGGCTTGGCGGGCTCGCACTTCTGGCCGTCGTGATGCTGCTCATAGTCTATTTTGTGTCAGAGAAGGAGATCAGGGAGTAGGCGTCATCACGCTTGCCCCCGGAATAACTCATCTCAAATTTTTTTTGTAAATAATGTGCAGATAGGTTCTCTTTGTTAAGGTTTTAATCGGTCAGCGCAATGGAGGTGCATGATTAACGTGGGATTCTTTTATAATGTCGTCCCTGGCAAGAACAGTGAATTCGAGAAGTCCTTCGAGAGTGTCATAGAGTACCTGAAAGCCAATGT
>JAJZKS010000172.1 GCA_021850835.1 Thermoplasmata archaeon | reverse complement strand
CGAGGAAGTTTCGTACCTGCTTCTATATGGCAATCTCCCGACCAAGAAGGAGTATGGGGATTTCATTTCCAGGTTGAAGAAACACCAGGTCCTGCTGAAGGATGAACTCGATCTTATTCAGGAAATTTCCAAGAAAGCTCACCCAATGTCCGCCCTCAGGACTGTCGTATCATATATCGGCGCAAAGGACAGCAGGACAGTAGAGCCTGATACTGAAGTGCAGGAAGAGCTTGGGGTAGAGATCATTGCTAAGATACCGACAATTGTTGCGGCAATTAACAGGGCACATGAAGGCCAGAAGATACTTGCCCCGGACAATGATCTTTCATATTCATCCAATTTCTTCTATGGTTCCCTTGGCAGGAAGCCAAGCACCATTGAAGCAAAGATGCTTGACGCTGCACTGATTCTTCATGCTGACCATGGAATGAATGCCTCCACATTTTCAGGCATGCTTACCATTTCCACTCTCTCTGACATGTATTCAACAATAACATCTGCCATTTCAACCCTCAAGGGGCCCCTCCATGGCGGGGCAAATGAGAGGGCACTGGCGCTGATTCAGAAAGTCGGTACGCCAGAAAATGCTGAGAAGGTAATTGGCGGCATGGTTGACAGGAAGGAGAAGATCATGGGGTTCGGCCACAGGGTGTATAAGGTATACGATCCAAGGGCAAGGATCCTGAAGCAGTTCGCTGAACAGGTTACCAAGGCACATGGCAAGGAAGAGCTCTTCTATGCCGCAAATAAGATTGAGGAGGTCATGATCTCAAAGCTCGGATCAAAGGGGATCTTCCCCAATGTGGACTTCTACTCGGGCTTGATGTACTATTCCATCGGCTTCAACCCTGAGATATTTACTCCAATCTTTGCAGTAAGCAGGGCTTCAGGCTGGGTGGCCAGATCCCTTGAATATGTCAAGGACAACAGGCTCTTCAGGCCAAAAGCACTTTATGTTGGTGAAAAGGGACCGAGAAAATATACACCCATGAATGAAAGGGAATAAAATCCCTAATCCATTTCCTATTTTGAATTGACCACTGAAATATTTGTAATGGATACTTCTGCGATTCTTTCGAGAAAGTTCAACCTCAACCAGGAAAATCTTGTTGTGCCTGAATCAGTTTTGGACGAGATCCGGCTGGGCAAGATAGCGAGAAACATGGAATGGCAGCGGGGGCACCTTAGAGTTGTCCAGCCCATGCGCTCCAGCATTTCTCGTGTCAAGGATATTGCAGGTGAGACCGGGGACCTTGAAAAACTGAGCAGCACAGACATTGATGTGGTAGCCGTTGCACTTGAACTTGGGGGAACCATTGTTACAGACGACTTTGCAATTGAGAATGTGGCCTCCAGGCTTGGCTTGAAATTTCTTGGAGCAGATCTTAAGCCTATCTCCAGAGAGGTGAAATGGCAGTTCAGGTGCACTGGATGCGGGAAGAGGTTCAGCACTCACACCAGAGAATGCCCTGTATGCGGGCACGAAGTGAGGAGGATCGCAAAGAGTTATAACCGGAGGGATACTGGTTCCTCATGATTGATATTTCCCTGCCTCTGGACAGTGGGCTCATAACATATCCTGGAGACGCCAGGCTGGAGATTTATGATTACAAGACCCATGAAAAGGATGGAGTGCACATTACACGGTTGTTGCTCGAGACCCACACCGGTACACATATTGATGCCCCATTTCACGCAATGAGTGACGGAGTAAAACTTGCCAGCATCCCTCTATCAAAGCTGAATGGACCTGCCACAGTCATAAATGTAACAGGCGATGCTGTTCACGCAGCAGATATACCAGATAACACCGAGAAACGCCTTCTAATCAGGTCAAAGAATTCCGGAATGTATGGCGGTGGATTCAGGACAGACTTCTGTTACATTGCAATGGATGCCGCAGAGAAGATGGCCAGCATGAAACTGGACCTGGTGGGGCTGGACTACCTGTCCATAGAACAGTTCGGCACAAAGGGGATGCCAGTTCACAAAAAACTCCTTGGAAACTCTGTAGTTGTACTTGAGGGCCTGTCCCTTCAGGAAGTAAACCCTGGCAAGTACGAACTGGTTTGCCTTCCAATGAAGCTGAATCTGGACGGCGGCCCATGCAGGGCTGTACTCAGGTAAGGGCCCTTTCAAGTGGGGAAAATTTAAGGCATTTCAAAGGTATTCCTTCCAAAGGTCTCAATCTTGGTTGAATCAGAACAGGGATCCAGCATATTGGAACTTCTCGATCAGTTGTGCCGGGAAGCCCTCCAGGAGGATTCGTTACAACTTGTCAAGGACAAATTCAGGAAGGTTGAGCCAGCTGACCTGGAGCAGCTTGACAGGATTACCAGGGTAGCCATAGACAGGGAAATCGGGCAGATCCTGTCATCAAGGACAATTGAGAGAGCAAGGTATTATGCCAAGAACCTTAGGAATGGCCTGATGAGTTTTTCTGAAGCTGATGGGGAAGCTATTAACCTCAATCTCTGGAAAGGATACGATCATATCATCACAGACAGCCTCTGGAATTTTGGCGCAAGAGCAAAGGAGGGGCAGCACAAGGCCTGGTACTGGGGAAACTTCATTCCTCAGATCCCATTCCAGCTCATCTCCAGATATACAGGTCCGGGAGACTGGGTTTTGGACCCATTTTCAGGTTCGGGGACAACACTCCTTGAGGCTATGAAACTTGGAAGAAATGCATTGGGGGTGGAACTTAACCCGGAGGTTTACAACAAAACATCAGCCATATTGAAGGTTGCCTCGGAAAGTGAAAACTCCCGGGTCGTGCTGGAAAACTGCGATTCGATGGACTTCAATTTCACTGGATTTGTGAAAGATGAAGGAATACCCGGGTTCAAGCTTGCAATTTTGCATCCCCCTTACTGGGATATAATAAGATTCTCTGAGAACCCCAGGGACCTTTCCATGGCCCATGATGTGGATGATTTCACAGAAAAGCTGGCAAGGCTGGCCAAGGGGCTGCTTCCAGCCATGGCTGAGGAAAGCCATATTGCACTCGTTATAGGTGATGTCTACCGGAAGGGTGAGGTAATCCCCCTTGGATTCAAGAGCATGGACGCCCTCTCCAGCCTGGGCCTCAAACTAAGGGGTATTATAGTAAAGGATATCCAGAACACCAGGGCCAAAAGGAATTCGGAAAACCTGTGGAGGTACCGTGCATTGAAATCAGGCTTCTATGTCTTCAAGCACGAGTACATTTTTGTCTATCGCTATTGACTTAACGCTTCCTGTTTCCCAGGAACTTTGTGAATCCTTCCACAAATTCATGGAGGTCTGCCACTATCCCATAGTCTGAAAACTGGAATATTGGCGCATTAGCATCAGAGTTCACCGATATTATCTTTCCAGCGTACCTAATGCCCACTACATGATTTGCCTGGCCTGATATGCCAAGGTCAAGATAGACTCCCGGCGAAATTGATACACCAGTAAGGCCTATCTGCTGCTGCCTTGGGATAAAATTCATATCCACTAGTGGCCGGGTGGCACCCAGGGAAGCATCAAGCAGATTTGCAAGTTTTAAAAGTTCGTTTACTTCGTCCCTCTTTTTCACGCCCCTGCCGAAACCCACCACAACATCCCTGGATCCAAGGGGTACGTACTGTGGTGGAACCGGATTATCCTCATGTTTCTGGTACAAGGTTCTCGGCGAGTACTCAATGTCGAAAACTCTTGGAGGCTTTGACGGGGATACGGCAGTGAACATTCCCGGCCTGACAGTCGTCATCTGCGGCTCCGTCTTTGAATAGATTTCCGCAATTATGCCGCCACCAAATGCCGGTTTATACTGGATGAGCCTCGAGTCCCTTATCTCCAGATCAACGCAGTCGGCAGTCAGTCCGGCCTCAAGTCTTGCAGCAATGGTACCTGCTGCTTCCCTGCCTTTCACAGTCGACGGGAAGACCACATATCGCGGCTTTTTCTCCTTAATAAAATCGGTGAGTGCATCAGTGAATGCCTCCACGCTGGGTGTATCATAGAAGTAATACTCATGCCCAACCAATTGGGCCCTGGACGGATCAATGTTCCCAAAAACCACTGCAAGGAGGCTGTGGCTATCCGCAAGCTGAGAAATCTTGGTTGAAACTTCTTCACCCAGGGAAGGCTCATCTAGGGCAACTCCAAGAATTATTGGGGCGTTTTCACCCGGCGCCCTGAGGGATAGCTTCTCACTGTGGCTGCCACGCTTCCTGTGCTGCACTATGATTTCATAAACCTTTAGGTAGGCACTTTCATCAAAGGGAATCATTTCCACCTTCCTGGTACTCTCCAGGCTTGAAGTCCCTGTAACAACAGTGGGGCTGTACTCACTCCCTTTTATGGTCAGGCCAAGGTCAGAGGAGTTCATTTCCTTCACCAGTTCTGTCCTGTCAGGTTCGTCCGGCTTCACTGCCCTTGCCCTGTTGATCTTCTCACTCACAGACAGGACAGCAGGCAATGGAATGGTGTAAACCTCAGTTCCCCTCTCGTTCTCGTGCTCGACCTTGAGTGTCCCTTCCTTTTCCCCTGTCTCTATTTTGGAGATTGATGACTTGAAAGCGTACCCGGAAAAAACTGCAATCTCAGGGGGGACCTGTGCAGTCTCGCCATCCAATGAATACTTGCCTGTGAGAACTAGATCAGGCTTCAGCTTGCGTACGAGCGCGGAAAGGATCTTTGCAGTTGCCAGTGTGTCAGAGCCAGCAAAATTCCTGTCTGTAATGAGATATGCAT
>JAJZKS010000171.1 GCA_021850835.1 Thermoplasmata archaeon | reverse complement strand
ACAGCCAATCTTTATGTCGAACATTTGACACCCCCTATGATTCTTTGGACTAAGGTAAGTAAATATCAGTTCTTGGGAACATGCTCCGCAATGAACATGATGAAAGCGTCAAGATTTCTGGTCTGCACCCAAAGGCTTCCCGGACCCTCTACATCCACCATATAAAGGCCCTCTCCTCCAATAAGTGCCCTTTTCATGCCGAGAAAGCGGATTTGGAATCTTGATTCCGCGGTTAACGCAACAAAATGGCCATGTTCAACTGATATTTTCTCCCCCGCTTTCAGGTCGACCTTCATGATATCCCCAAAAAATGAGAGCCATGCTTTCTTCCCTGAATCTCCTTTCAATGAAATCCAGAACAGGTTACCTGAGGCAAAGAGAGACCTTACACCGAGGGATCTGGACCCAACCTCAACACCGTTGTTTGTTGCAAGGAAACTGTGACTGTGTGCAAGAATTTCCTGGCCTAGGTTTATTTCCCCTATCTGCCCTGGAAATCTTGGTGCAACTATAGCTTCTCCAGGGTTTGACTCATAAAAGACCCTATCCATGAATAGATTGGTGCCTGTGGTTACTGATCTTTTCAGGCCGCCTAGAAGGCCACCTTGCTTCTGGGCATTGAAGTTGGCACCTTTTAAGCTTGTGACAGTGCCCGGCATTGAGATAAACTCGTCGCCCTGATTCATGGTTGCTTTTAGAACTGCATACCCGCCTTGCGGATTTATCACTTCAAAATTCATTGATCCCATTTACCTAAATCTGTGTATTTAAATTTAGCTTGAAACAAATAATAAGCGCTTAAAAAATCAAGTCAATAGTTGGTAACAAGAATTTCCTTTACATTGCCACGCCTGCTTCCCTTGGAATTAATGTTCCTTCTGGCTTCCACTGTGACAATTCTAAAAGCAGAGTAAAGCTCTTCCAGGTATCCATTCCCTGAGTTGCTGAGCAGGAACTTTACTCCCTTGTCGTCCAGTTCCCACAGTATTGAAGACAGCCGCTTTTGCTGGTCTCTATTGAAGCCCCCCTTGCTGTAGGCAGTGAAACTGGAAGATTGGCTTACAGGTTCATACGGGGGATCAAGATATACGAAATCCCCTTCTTCGGTTTCAGTAAGAATATCCTGAAAATCCATGTTCATGATGGCTGCCCTTGACAAACAGTTTGAAGCCTCCATGATCTGGCTCCTTTCGGGCATCCTCGGGGAGATATAGCTTCCGAAAGGCACGTTGAATTCTCCGCGGGAATTGACCCTGTAAAGCCCATTGTAACAATGCCTGTTCAGGTATATTAGGAGACCGGACTTCTCAACAGGATTGGCCTTTCCGTTGAGAATATTGAAACGTGACCTAGCTTCGTAATATTCAGCGGGAGTGTTGTGATATTCCATTTCCACAATGTATTCTGCAAGATCCATGGGCTTGTCGCGCACAGTTTCATAAAAGAGGCACAACACTGGGTTTATGTCAGAGATTGTATAAGAATGGCCGCTGGAATCCTCAGAGATACTGAAGAACAGAGCCCCTCCCCCGAAAAATGGCTCCCAGTAGTTACTGAAACCGGAAGGTATTCTGGTGATTATTTCATGCAGCAGCTGGCGTTTGCCGCCAGCCCATTTAAGCAAAGGCCTTGCCATTCCATCAACTTTATGGGATAAGGGAATAAAAGCAGTTTCCATAGTGCTGGGTCACAAAACCTTCAGTTCTGATATTTTGGTTTTCCCGATTTTCTTGGATCCTTTCTGTAAAGTCTTCTTGCACCAAAGACAAGTAGAATGAAAATGAGAGTTAGGCCCATTGGTATTTGTGCAGGGGACAGGAATGGAAGAATTGAAATGAGGCCAGTTGGCGCTGATAACCCTATTGTGGGAAGATAGAGCCACAAGAATATATCTGCGGCAAGAATGGCGATTAAAGAGGCTGCAATTGGCTTGTGAATCTCGCCTTTTTCCCTGAACATTATGCCCAATGCTGCCATGATCAGGCCAAGAAACATAATGGCGGAAAATGCAAGGTTGAAAGCCCCACCATCAAAGGTGTTGAACCGCCCATAAAACTCATCTGTTAAATGGATGGCTATGGGCATCAGCAGGCCTATGAGAAACAGTATAGTACCTGGAAAAACCATGTGTTCCCTCCTTTCAATTAGAACGAGGGATCTGGCATCAAGCCCTTCTACCATTTGATTCCACCTTAACTTAAATCAGACTCGTTTCATGCATTTCAACTTTTGCAGTGATTATTGCGGAAAATACATGAAGAGAACTAACCTCCTGGAACTTGAAGACATGGATGCATGCAATTGTCATTCATAGATGGTCGAGCAATAAGAAAATTCTGGAGGAATGTCCCGGATGAAAGATCTGACAAAAAAATTCCTGTCGATTTACGGTTGGTATGGAACTGCAGCCATACTAGCAGCATATATCCTCGTGAGTTTTGGGCTCGCAGGTGACCTCGTAATCTACCAGATTCTCAACCTCACCGGTTCCACAGCACTTGCCATTATTGGATTCATGAAGAAAGCATGGCAACCTGCGGTACTTGAGGCTGCATGGGCATTTATTGCCCTCGCGGGACTAATCTGGCTTCTGATCAGATAGATCGAGGATGCTTGAAATCATTTAACCGCAACAATGACCCTGTTGTCAAGATACTGCCAACCAACCTCTACTGCATTGAATCCAGCGTCCAATAGAAATTTAATGTGCTTTTCAAGGCTTACAAGATGATTGTGGCTGTCAGCTTCTGTATATCTTTTTTTCCGCTCTTCCATCAGGGGCTTTATCTCTTCTACCTTGCCTATTTCTTCCAACCATTTCCGCCAATTCACCCCCTTCCCACTGATTTCCATGAACTCCTGGTGTTCGTGCCCTACATCATTAAATAGGATTCTGATCATTTCTTTTTCCTCAGTTGGATACAATTGGTCTCCATTGAAGAAAATCCCCTTGCAAACAATGGCTCAAAGGAAGCCCAGACTGCGTTTAGAAGGAATGCAAAAGAGCTTAGAACCTGTAATACCAGATAAGTGAAAACCTTCATTGAAATATGAATAAGATAATTCAATAATATATTTTTAAGTGGTTCGTTAGGTGAATGCTCTGTGTGAATGCATAAAAAGATCACTATACCGAAGATCTAGATTCGAATTCTGGAAAAAATGGTTAAATATCGTAAAGGAGTAATGATAATTTGATCAAAAAATGAACAGAAAGCTATTGTCAGTTTTCGTGATATTAGTTGCTCTGGCAATGATTATCTCCACAGCTACAGTCATTTTTCCTGGAGAGAATCATGCTTCCAGCAGCAGCACAGCAGCCTCAACAGCTAGAACTTCATTGGGAAATCTTGCCCCTGCCTCATCACAGACACACCTTAGCCAGAAGAGTGTGAGCATCCTCAATACTCTTCATTCCAAGGGCATCCCCAACAAGTACATCTACCTGCCAAACTTCAACGCGAAGAATGTGATTCAGGGAAACCAGGTAAACAGTACAGGATACCTTCAGGCTCCAGCCCCAATGGGAATCGGAACTTACGGATTTTCCAACACAACTGGAGTAATCCAGCGTAACACCATCAACACCTCAAGCATAGCAGCCTCTGTGACAATGAACAACCTCAGCACTTTCTATGCTTTGGACGATGGTCCCAACAGCGTTACCATGCAGCTCAATGCCATAATGAACAATGTAACGCTGTTTGGGAATTCCTCATACACTTTCTGGACCCAGAATGTGATATTCTACTCTGCCCGGACACACACTCTGCAGTTTCTTGACAACATATGGAATTTCTCCAGTCCTGCAACAAACATGACAACCAATGCTCTGAGTTCATATTGCGGCACAATAGTACCTTACACTTACTACTACACGGTTGGGCCAGCTTTCCAGGTAACATATCCCTTTACTGTGAACGTTTATCTCAACACATCTGTGGTAAATGGAAATGATGCAGTCTTCTTCAACTTCTCTCTGTCAGATGCACAGGGCTCAGTTTCCGGAAGCTATGACCAGGTACAGTTCAACTCTACCTACGGAGCCCCAGCAGGATATTCTGCACCCCAGTCCAACATGTTAATAACATCCAACTATACGACGCCCATAGGCATACCGTATGATGCAGAAATCATGATTGGCGGCCCAGGTGGAGGGAGCACAGCAATGATCTACCAGATCAATGCCTCAATGACACTCAAGTATCTGGGCAACAATGGTGCATATTCCAACGTTCCAAACGCATTTGACGTGGGATCTGAAACAGGCGAAACTTCCACGGGCATAGCTGTTACTTGGACGCAGAATGCCGTCGCACAGTTGACAGCCGGACCGTCGTTTGTTTACGGAATGTGGAATGAGTCAACACCACAATCATTCGTGCATTTCCAGGGACAGATCAACCCACCGAACTCGTTCGCATTTGTATATAGCGATTTGACGCCCTACTCTGAATTCCCGGTCATAACTCCCCTAAGTACTACTGGATCGTATTCCTTTAGCCTCCCTACAGCAGATTATGGGGTGCTTATCATGATGAGCAACTACAACCCGGTTGGTAGCATCTTAACACCCAGTTCGCCGCAGGAATTCAGTTTGCAATTTAATGCGTCACAGGGAGTTTACACACCGTTGTATGCATTTGGCAACCAGCAGTTGAAGTACATATCTTATGCAGGTGATGGTTCAGCAAGACACCCATACATGCTGTTCAACAACCCTGCACCTGGTGGTCAACTGAACATACTCTTCTCCA
>JAJZKS010000170.1 GCA_021850835.1 Thermoplasmata archaeon | reverse complement strand
ATGGAGACTCTCGCTGACACTTCCAAGGCAGAGAAGGTTCTTGGTTTCAAGGCGCAGGTTGACCTGGACAGGGGCCTGAAGTTAATCAACGACTACTACAGGTGATATGACGAAAACAAGAATGATAATGTCCAGAACTCCCCTGCGCATTACATTCGTCGGAGGAGGCACAGACATTCCTTCTTACTACAGAGAACACGGCCCGGGCGCCGTGGTTTCCGCATCCATTAACAAATACATTTATGTGGCTGTAAACAAGAAGTTCGACTCCAAGATTCGTGTCAGCTATTCGGTGACTGAAATGGTTGACACCGTGGACGAAATAAAACATCCAACGGTAAGGGAGGCACTGAGGCTTCTGGGCATTGACGGTGGCGTTGAAATTGTAAGCATTTCTGACATACCATCCAAAGGGACAGGATTAGGGTCCAGCAGCACATTCCTTGTGGGGCTGCTCAATGCGCTGCACGCGTACAAGGGAGAGCATGCTTCTCCGCTACAGCTTGCCGAAGAGGCTGTTAAAATTGAGCGGGAAATACTTGGGGAACCTGGCGGGAAACAGGATCAGTATATGGCTGCGTACGGGGGAATCCAATTCATGGAATTCCACCAGGATGAAAGGGTCTCGGTCAAACCAGTAATAATGAACGAGGATATGCGTGGAAAACTTCAGTCGAACCTGCTCCTCATGTACACTGGAAGGGAACGTAGCTCCACTGAGATACACAAAGTCCAGGCAAACAGCGTCGCTAAAAAGCTTGAGAGTTATCATCTGATGAGAGGTATGGCGTTCGACATGTTTGATGCAATGTGCAATGGGAATACCGGCGAAATTGGAAGGCTTCTTCACAAGAACTGGGAACAGAAGAGGCAACTTGCTGACGGCATAACGGACAAGAACATAGACTCCTGGTATGAGAAAGCACTCTCAAACGGGGCCCTGGGCGGCAAGATGATTGGTGCAGGTGGCGGGGGTTTCCTCCTGTTGTTCGCCAGCCCAGAGCAGCATGATAAAATCATCGAGGCCTTACCGGAACTTAAGCAGGAAAACTTTAACATTGAATATGGCGGAAGCCGGATAATCTTTGTTGGAGACTGATTGTTCGACCTTTTTCTAAAAATGTTGGTGTAAATGAAAGCTCATGCTTTCATTTCTACCCTACTGGATATTTGCTTTGGAAGTGAGCTTTACCATCATGAAGATCACGAGTGCGATTATAATAAAAGTCAGGAGCGCACCGGCGAAGGCCCCAATCTGGAATGGCCCAACCGCAATGGCCTGCCAGTTGGTTTTTGGCATTGCTAACTGCACAATTGGCATAATGAGGTCGTTGACCAGAGCTTGCACAAGGGCACCTAAATAAATGCCAAGGATAAAGGCTACAGCCATTCCCATCACCTTGTACTTTGACAGGAAATCCCTGAATTCCGCCCTGAAACCCTTAGGTGCAGGCGCAGTGGGTGCAGGTTCCAGCAGTTTCCTAATTTTGGTAAGCTCTTCAATGATCAAGTCTTCTTTATCCAGAATATCACCGTAGAAATAGGAACTGGCCTCTATTTAACCTTTGATCCTTATGAAAATGGATATGTTTTAGACTTCATCTCCCATAGGAAGAGACATAATGCGCATCGAGAAATTCCCGTTTTTCAAGAGTGTAGCCATGCCTTTTGAACATTGAATCAAGTACATCCGGGTGAATCTTCACTGATTCCGGGGGGCCAATGGATGCATCTTTCTTGAATTCAATGAGAATAAACATAACCGTACCTGAAGAAATCTCGGTTATTCTGTCTATAAGAGATTCCCGGCACCCTAGGTCGTGGAAACTGTTGGAAAAGAAAACCTTTGTCAGATCCTTTGGAAGCTTCATTGTGCAAATGTCTTCCTGGATAATCTCAACTTTGCTTTTCCCGGAAAGGTTTTCCTTGACCATGTTCACAGCTGAGTTGGAGGCATCCACATAATAGACTTTTGAGCATTTTTCACTGAACAGGTTTGAATAGAATCCATCCCCTCCTCCAACATCCATTATGACATCCGTAGTAGACAAGTCTGCAACAGAAAGGACTTTTTCTATCGGTATGTATTTTCTCCGCATTTCAGCAGCTCTCTCATAGTTGAAGTGGTGCCACATAAGTCACAATATCTGAACCGTATGGTTAAAATTTGCATTCCTTGCAAAAGATTTCTCTATTTCCGCTTGTTCAACTTCTGATGGTAAAACGATTTATAGATCTTCACGAGGATTTTGGAATAACATCAGCACAGCATGATGTATTCAGCGGAACTTCTGAATCCAGCATTAAAGCCCTCTCAGAGTTTGAGGATGTCATTATTTTCTCCGTGGTTTTCCCCCTCACAAAGAGATGGGCCATGGATTCCAATGAAAAAGGATACAGGTCAGATTCGTCAGATTACTACCCCGACCATAACAGTCTTATGAGGCAGGTTAAGTTTTACCAGTGGCTAGAGAGGAACGGGTACGTGAAGCTCGTCAGGAATAAGTCTGATTTGGCTGCTAAAGGCATAAAGTTCCTAATGGCCATGGAAGGCACTGACACAATTTCCGGAGAAGAAGACGTAAGATTTCTCAGGGAGAATGGACTCAGGTCAATTGGCCTTGTCTGGAACCATGAGACTAAATTTGCGGCTTCCTGCACGTCAAAGAAGGATTATGGCCTGACAGGCTCCGGGGAAGACCTGGTAAAACTATGCAATGATCTCAACGTTGCAATAGACCTTGGGCACGCAAGCGACCAGACAATTATTGACTCCGCCAGCATATCGAAGGATCCGGTGGTGGTGTCCCACACCAATCCCAAGGCATACCATCAGATCTTCAGAAACATAAGTGACGAGGCAATAGAGGCTGTTGTTAAAAACAGAGGGATAATTGGACTTACTTCCATTCCATCGACACTTGGGGAAAATTCAAACATTGATAACCTCGCAGAATCAATAAGGTACATTGGCGAAAGTTTTGGTTGGGAATACCCTGCATTAGGCACTGACTTCCTTGGAATACCGTCGACACTTATGGGGCTGCATAGCATCCGGGATTTGCACGCGCTTGAAACAAGACTTGGGGAATATGCCGATGATGTGTTCTGGAATAATTCGCACAGAGCCCTGAGTGCTATTCTTGAGTAATTTAAACCAAAGTGTATTTTTATACTCGGGCATTTGTATGGGATGATTTCAAGTGCAGATATCTAGACATAAGATACATATTTGCCTTTAATAAAATGAAAGCCCAGCAAGATTTGGAAAGGTCTGGGCGTTAATTAAACAAGCCCATTTAAACGATTCAGGCGTTAAGTTCACTTGATTAAATTCGTAATACCGTATTTATGAACTATTACCTTGTTTCGACCAATTTAATGCCACTTTTAATTGATGTCAATTCCTTACATGTTATGCAACTTTTTCACTCTCTTAAGGTTAACATTTGTTGTATTTGAGCTTAGATGAAAGACTTATATCCCGTCTAAATGTTTTTAGAGTGTCCTCAAAAAGGGCAATTTAACAAGGGGAAGGATGATTTTGACGAGCACATGGCTTGAAAAGGCTGAGCAGAGCAGTAGTGATGGAGAGCTCTTAAGAACCATTTCCAGCACAATGGGGTTAGACCTCATTGAATGGAAGCTCATACGCAATTTCAACATGAAAGGGAAGTCAAACACACCGCACTCTTTCGATTATGCGCTACAGTCGATCAAGACAGGCAAGATCCTTCCAGTACTCAACCTGAAGGAGTATCCAGGTAACAAATATGAAAAGATCCTTATTCACAGGGTCAAGGCAGCAGACATCGATGCTACTTCTGGACTTATTCTCGTTTCATCCGACCTTGAGCCAAAGGAGAAAAACCTCTGTGACATCTGCAATTTCACAGTAATAAAGGCCTTTAATGGAAACACCTCAAACGCAAGTTACAATATTGGAAAAAGTCTTACAAACAAGATCCTGACAATGGAAAAAGACCCAATGTATGTACAGCCCAACATCCACTCGAAGAGGCATAACCGTGACAGGACCAGAATCACCCAGGAGATCCTGGAAACTGTATATTCACTGGAAGGTGCAAGCATAACACAGTTGATCTACAAATGCAACCTGAATTACAAATCTGCCAAGGAGATAATGGGAGAACTCATAAAGCGTGAACTTGTGAAGTCTGCAAAGATCGGTGAAAGCAGCATCAGGTATGAAATTACTGACAGGGGCAGGAGAGTTCTAGAACGGCTCAGGGTATATGAAACAGCTTGACAATCCATAATCCCTTATTTTTTAATTAGTAGTATAAAAGTTTTACGACCACAAGTATTTTAAGTTCATAAAATATAAATGCAGTAGGAGAAACTGAGATGGATTACTCAGGATTTGTAATACCCATACTTGCACTAGTTGACGGGTTGCTATTCGGGCTGGCAATCAAGAAAGGAGTCATGTCATTCGTACTCCTGGTGGTCGCCATTATTGTATCTGGTTACGTGGGGTTCTCTTTTATACCTCAAATATCAGTTACTTCCCTGCTAAACAGCGCGGTATCGTACATGACGACCCATTTGCAGTCATTGACTGCACTTATTCCAATAGGCAATACAGGTGCCATCTCCCTGGTGGTCGTACTCTTCGTAGTCGGCCTTGGTGTTGGCGTCTGGAAAGGATAAACGTTCTAACCTGTCTGTTTGGTCAGATCTCTTACTGAGAAGGATCTGGCATTCAGCACATTTTTGTTTTCAAGCCATCCCCTGCGCGCTATGGCAGTCGCAAACTT
>JAJZKS010000005.1 GCA_021850835.1 Thermoplasmata archaeon | reverse complement strand
TTCCGATCTTACACCATATCTCCCAGTTTCAGGGCGGAAAAGTCAAGGACATTCAGGCACCTGACAGAATACTGGCACGCAGAGGCTGAAGTAGCCTGGATCCACAACGAGGAAATGATGGACATCGAGGAACAGATGGTCGAATACATCGTTGGAAAGGTTGTGAAAAACAATGAGGAAGAACTCAAGATACTTGGAAGAGACATCGAAGTTCTTAAAAATATCAAGGCGCCATTCCCAAGGATAAGGTATGCAAAACTCATGGAGATGGCCAAGAACGAGTGGGGGCTCGACCTCAAGTACGGAGACGACCTCGGTGCAGACGAGGAAAGGGCCATAACTGTCCACTTCGACAAGCCGGTATTTGTGACACACTTTCCCACAGAACTGAAGACTTTCTACCATCTCCCGGATCCTGAGAACCCTTCAGAGATACTGTGCCACGACCTGCTCGCTCCCGAGGGTTACGGTGAGATCATAGGGGGAGGGGAAAGGATCTGGGACCTTAATCTCCTGGAGAAAAGAATGGAGGAATACAATCTTCCAAAAGATGATTATTACTGGTACCTGGACCTGAGAAAATATGGAAGTGTCCCCCACAGTGGCTTCGGTCTTGGGCTCGACAGGCTTTGCATGTGGATCATGAAGCTGTCAAATATAAAGGAAGCAATCCCCTATCCCAGGACAGTAAGAAGAACTAGGCCATGAAACAATGGGCGAAAATGCTCATTTTAATAATTTTTATTAATGGGAAAGCATTGTTTAGTGGTTGAACCGGTCATTTTTTCTGGTTGGGGTTGCATTTATCATCCTCGGCATTATAGCAGTATTGTTGCACCAGGCCGCAAGCAGCATTATCGCATTTATAATTGGTGCAGGCTTAGCAATATATGCAGTTTTCATACCCAGCGATAGGCAGATAACAAACAAGGTACAGAAGGGAATGTCAACTGCCCTCATAGATCTTGCCCAGAAGAAAATAAACAATGGAAGCCTGCGGGCAGACATGGGGAAGTTCAGGGAAATTATCAACCGAATGGAACCAGTGCTGCCTAAAATATCTGCAATGCCTGAAATTGGATTTGACAGCCTTTACATACATTTCTCAAAGGAATCGGAGGCGGAAGATATGATTTCCAAGCTTAGGGAACTAGATCTAAGTGTCAATGTTGTCCAGAATAAAACAGACTGGGCCGTAAAGATAGAGATTGTCTGATTTGCCGGCTCTTCGAATTCTGGAAACATTCATAATTTCTTCAAAGATATAGCAAGATGAACAATTTTCTGGCCGCCCTGAATGGGGAACAACATGAATCCACGCCAGTGTGGTTCATGAGGCAGGCTGGCCGGTACCTTAAAGGCTACAGGGAATTGCGGACCAAATATACTATCAAAGAAATATGCCGGGACCCCGATCTCACCGTCAAAGTCACTGAAGAACCTGTAGGGCTTCTTGGTGTGGACGCAGCCATCATTTTTTCTGACATTACAATCCCGCTTGAGGCAATGGGCTTTTCCCTGGATTTCAAGGAAAATGTCGGCCCTGTTATTGCCAACCCTTTCAATGCTAACAGAGAACTTAAGGGGATATGGGAATTTTCACCGTCTGAAATGAAATATGGGACATACAGGGCCATTGCAAAATTCAGGGAAAAATATCATGATACTCCTGTTATTGGCTTCTCCGGAGGGCCATTGACCATTGTCTCATACCTGACCCTAGGGCACCCCGACAAAGACCTGGCCGCAACAAAGACCCTCTTGTACAAGGGTGACACTGCTATGAGGAGAATGCTGGAAATGATCAGGGAAATGGTTATTTCAAATTGCAGGGAGCAGGTAAGGTCAGGCGCTGGAGCAATCCAGATCTTTGACAGTTGGGCAGGTTTCCTTCCAACATCAATGTTCAGGTGGTACAGGGATAATTTCCTCTCCCCCATATCTGCCGAAATTTCTGCATTCACTAAGGGCATATATTTCAGCACCCAAACAGGAGGCATGCTTGAAGAGCTGGAAAAAACAGGCTTTGACTTTCTCAGCCTGGACTGGAGGGTCAACCTGCCTGAGGCAACAAAGAAGCTTAAGGATGAGACCGGTATGCAGGGAAATATAGATCCACTTATGGTTTCCCGTTCACCGGATCGTGCCGTAGCTGAATCCGAGAAACTTGCGGCAGAAATGAAATTCAAAGGTAACTATATCTTCAACCTTGGCCACGGGGTTCTGCCCGATACGGATCCGGATACCCTAAGGGAAATTGTAAGAACTGTGCACCAATCAGGGGTAGTCACATGATCACAGTTATCCTGATGGCTTATGGCAGCCCTACCAGAATGGAGGACGTGCTTCCATACCTGGAAGGCATCTATGAGGGAAAGCCGGTCCCGGATTACGCATTAAAAGAGAACACAGAAAAGTATGCTATGGCAAACGGTGTTTCCCCATCAAATGCGATTATAGAAAGAATTGTGGAAAAACTCCAGAAGGAACTTTCGAAGTCTGGGGAGTTTGAAGTTATACTTGGAAACAAGCACTGGAAGCCGACTCTGAAAGAAGCGCTTGAAAAGGCAAAAGAATCCCGCTCGGAAAAGATAATCGCCATTCCGCTTTTCCCATTCCAGTCCACCAATGTCAGGAATTCATACCTGGAACCATCCATAGAGGCAATGAAAAACATGTCCTTTGAGTCTGAGATCAGCTTTGTGAATGGGTTTGACCTCAATATGCTATCTGAAGCGTGGGCGGATCTTATGATACAATATCCTATTGATGAGGAGACCGCAGTATTGTTTGACGCTCACAGCCTGCCACTTTTCAGGGGGCCGGAAAAGGAATATGATGGCGATTTCAGGAAAGCATCTGAACTCATCGCGGGCAAACTTGGCTTGAAGGAATATTTTGTGGGTTACCAGAGCAGGGGAAAATATGGCAAGACATGGCTGGAACCATCAGTCTTTGATATTCTAGACAGAATAAAGTCCAGGGGATACAGGGATGTGCTTGCAGTTCCCATAGGTTTCATCTACGAGCATCTTGAGATTCTGTACGACCTTGACCACGAGTTTGGCGGGAAAGTCAGGGAAAATGGCATGATATACGTAAGATCGGAACTGCCAAATGATTCCAAACAGATGGTTTCATTATTGCAGCAACATATACTCAGAGAAGCAGGGGTGTTAAATGAATAGCCTGAATGCGTTTGCTTATGATATCGGAGATTTCCTGAAAACAGTATCAAAGAAAGCCACGGAGAGTGATATTACACTTTACAACAGGAAAGACGGGGAGAATATCTACACTTTCCTGACTCCAACACGATTCCCCGACAAGATCTCATCTCTGACAGACTGCATTTATCCTGCAGATATTGCACTTGTCAATGGCAACAACCTTACAAAAGAGCTTGGTGAAGCCATAATTGCCTTGGACCTGATGGGCATGAAGCGTGGTTACTTCCTTGTAGATGACGAGAGCAAGATCGACCAGCTTAAGCCCATAATATCCAAAACCTCACTGAAAGACTTCAAGTTTTACTCAGGAAACCACATGGAGTTTCTTGACATCCTTTCCAGGGAGAAGCACCTGCCTAGATTCAGCAAACCAACAATAGTGGTTGACCATTTCTTCAAGGTAAAGAGTGTTGGAACCGTTGCCCTTGGTTTTGTCCTCGGGGGCAGGGTGGAGAAGCACCAGAAGCTCATGTGTTCATATGCCAACAAGGAAGCCCAGATCAGGTCTATCCAGGTGCAGGATGAGGACCAGGATTCAGTGGAGAGCGGAACAAGGGTGGGGCTCGCACTTAAGAACATTGATGCAGAAGAGATCGAGAGGGGAATGTTCATGTCAGAAGGTCCATTTGAATACCTCACAGAATTCCAGGGCAAATTTGAGTTCCACCCTGCGGTTAAGGGTCTCAGTGATTCCAGCTTTGAAATATTTGTGTCAGACCAGATGAGATACCAAAGAGGAGTGGCTGACAAGGATAAATTCACCCTGGAGAAGCCTATTGTAAAGGTCAAGAATGAACTTGTCGTGGCAACTCCAAACAAGTCTCCAAGAATACAGGGGAAGATCAGGCTCTACTGAAATTCCTCATCTTTTCTTCCATCATCTGCCTTGAGCCAATGTCATGCCTCAAGTAATATTCGCCTCTTATGAACTTAAGGTTCTGTTCCACCCTCTCAGATGCCTCCTCAATTGTGGGTGCAATTCCCACAAGGGCCAAAGACCTTGAGGTAGACATCTCGACTTTCTCCTTCGTGCCGGAAACCGCTGCATAATATAGCATGATATCCGGTGCAATTGACTTGAGGTCGATCTCCAGAGTGCCTGCAACCGGCTTGGTGCCGTATCCTTTCGGCACAACATATTTCAGCACGCTTGCAGATTGTTCAAAGTCGAAATTGGTTTTCAGGTTCCCCTCTGCCATGGAGAAAAGGAGTTCCACAAAGTCCCCCTTGAAAAGGCTCAGTATATTCAGGCTCTCAGGATCGGCAAATCTTGCGTTGACCTCAACAACCTTCGGGCCATCAGTGGTTTCCATGAACTGACCGTACATGATGCCCCTGAAAGGGTTCCCGTCTGTTTTCATTGAAGCAGCAATCTTCTGCATAACAAGGAGGGCGAAATCAAAACTCTTCTGCGGGATGAAGGGGAGTAGGCCATTGCTGTCAGTTATGGACCCCATGCCCCCAGTGTTGGGGCCCTCATCATGCTCATAAGCTCTCTTGAAATCCTGGGCAAGCGGAGTGGGAGCAATCCTGTTTCCATCTGTGAAAACCTGGAGTGAAAACTCCTCTCCCTGGATCCTCTCCTCAAGAAGGACCTCCCCATCTTTCTCAAGGATTTCTTTCCCGTAATCCAGTGCCTGTGAAACATTCTGGAGGTGTACTCCCATTACCTTGACACCCTTGCCTCCCGTGAGTCCGATTGGCTTGACAGCAAATTCCCTATTTTCCTTTGAGAGAAAAGATTCAAGCTCTGCCTTTTCCCTGAACAGCCTTGAGAAGATATTTCCCGGGATGCTGTGCCTTGTGAGGAGGTCCCTCATATAGGACTTCGAGGTCTCGAGCCTCGCAGCTGATCTGGAGGGGGACGCCACTAGGATGCCTTTGGACGATAGTTCTTCTGCAAGCGGTGTATCCAGCACTGGATCCGGGCCTATGAATGCAAGGTCTACCTTGTTTTTCACAGCAAAATCGGTAATTTTTGAATGGTCCAACTCATCAACAATGAAGTGGGACTTGCTCATTCCGATAATAGAGGGGTTCCGGTTCTTGAGGGCAGAAAAGAGTTCACCGCCGCTCTCCAGGATCCTTCTGGCAACGGCATCTTCCCTGCCACCTCCTCCCACAAGCAGGATTCTACTCAACGTTCTCAGCCTCTTCGGAATTTTTTACCTTTGATTCCAATTCACTCTTGTTTATGTTGAAATACCTGTAAAATTCCCGGGTAACGCTGTAGAGTTCAGTATTCCTGTATTTCCTCGCAGAGAGGAATTTTCTGTGCACAAGCCCTTCAAGCGGCGCTCTGCCCCTGTCACCAAAATGCTGAACAATATCTCCCCTCATGCACTGTGGATTTGCAGCGACAAATCCAAGTATCCTAAGCTCCAGGTTTGATATCTCCCTCTTTGAAACAGGAGTAACAAGGTCGGAAAACTCGTTCTTAAGTTGCATTTTATACCTGATTCCATTCCTCACTATGTCCAGTGAGGTAGGGCGTTTCCTGTAATCTTTTATAAGTGCCTTGAGCGCCTTCATCACCTCATCCTTGTTTTCACTAAGGACAGTTGCGATGTCTGCAATGGAAAGGGGGTTTTCAGATGCATAGAGGATTGCTTCCACCTTTTCCTCAAGGCTCATGATATGTGATCTGCATTCAATATAAGTTAAGTTCTGTCTTTTAGGTCAATCGACTGCGGAGAGCTGATGGAACAGATTAAAGTATAGAGCACAAATCACAGTCCGATGGTTGGCGAACAACAGTTCGGTAATAATCCAGGCGATTCATCTGCTGGGACGGTCCAGAAGGGCTCTGCCATATTACAGAAACCCTTCAGCCTTTTTTATATATGGTTTGCTGCCAACCTGACCATCGGCGATTTTGCAATAGGCTTCATCCCAATTTCCCTTGGCCAGCCCCTGAACCTTACAATTATAGCCCTAATCGTCGGAAACATTACTGGCGGTTCACTTCTCGGTGTTATGAGCGTCATCGGCGTGGTGGCGAGAAAACCACAAATGGAACTCAGCCATGGGCCATTTGGCCGAATCGGCTCATCAGTCATGGCGCTGCTCCAGTGGGGCAACACTCTTGGCTGGCTAACAGTTAACCTTGTGCTGGCGTCATTTGCGCTTGAGATAATCATCAAGGGCACTTACTACATCTTCCTGTTGCTGATTGTGGCCGCCATTGTCCTTCTTCTTGCTTATTACGGCCATGAGGCCATAAGGCGCTTTGAACTTGCCATGTCAGTTGTTCTGGGAATACTGTTCCTGGTAATCACCGTTAGGTCATTGCTGGATATCCGCAACGGCATCCCCTATGTGCCGTTTTATAAGATCCCGGTATATGCTGGATTCGGAATAACACTGGCTGCATCATTCTCATATATCATGGCATGGGGGCCATATGCCTCTGACTATTCCAGGTTTGTGGGAGGCAAGAGGGAAAAGCCACGTTCCTTTTCTTTTGCATTTTTGGGAGGTGCAATTGCATCCTTCTGGATAGAGGTCCTTGGAATTATGGTGGCGATATTTACCCCTAACTATATTTCAAATCCTGCCACTGCACTTGCACATTACATGGGCCAGTTTTTCATAGCAGGAATGGTTGCACTGTTCCTTGGCGGCATTGCCGCAAATGCAATAAACCTCTACTCAAATGGCCTTTCGCTCAATACGGCACTGAAAAGAAAAGGAAGGAAGCTACCCATCCTCCTAGGCACCGCAATATCAGTCTCCCTTGGAATAGTTGGCTATGGCAATTTCTATGGGTATTATGAGAATTTTCTCTTTATCCTGGATTATTGGATCACCCCATGGCTGGGCATACTGGTTGCCCATTATTTCATTGTCGGCCCCAGGTTAAATGGTTCTGGAAGACTGCCGAGGTTATACTCAGGCGCAATCGCCTATTCTGCAGCAATTCTCATATCAATTCCTTTCATGTATCCCCCTGCCTATTTTCAGGGCCCTATCGGCGCAATGCTCAATGGGGTCGATATAAGCTATTACATCTCCTTTGTGCTTGCGATGTTATTCTATACTGCAATCAATAGGATTTCAGAGACGGGGCATAAAGAACAATTATCTCCTGTGCCTTAGGGTAGTGATGGCGACTTTAAGTGACAGGGAAATAATTGCGCTTTCAAGGAAGGGAGAGCTTGTTGCAGAGGAATTCATGGACGGATCTGTGACCCCCAACGGCTATGACCTCAGGGCTGCCATTCTCAGAATAGACGGACAGGATCTGGAGGGTGGGACGGTGCCTCCCAAAACGCATTTCCTTGTGGGCACTCTTGAGTACCTCAAACTGCCTGACGACGTAATGGGGCAGATATGGGTAAGATCATCATATGCAAGGCGGGGAGTTTTGGGGTCATTCGGTGCTGTTGATGCCGGCTACCATGGGACTCTCACTCTTTCATTCTTCCATTCCGGATCAGAGGAATTCCAGATTAACAAAGGAGACAGAATAGCGCAGATTGTGTTCCACAGAATGGAATCAGTGCCTGAAAAGACATATTCCCAGAGGTCTGGGAACTATCAGGGGTCAAGAGGGATAACGGTTAAGGGAAGTAACTGATATCTATATAGGTAAGGGCATGATAGGGGCCGTAAAATTTACTGTTTCTGCCGAAACCACCGCATCCTCAGAAGATGTCATTGATGTCATATCCCAGTGGAAGAGCCTGCCGGATTACTGGCATGGCATGAGGGAAATCTCACCTTCCAGAGGTGGCATGCTGAAAGTTCGGTTTGCCTTCCCCGGAGAAGGAAAGATGTCTTATTTCTGTGACCAGGAGTCCATGTATTGCACTGAGAATTACCACAGCGGCCCTTTTACTGGCTTCAAGAGGATTGAGATTTCTGAAAACGGCAATGGATCAACCATCACCGTAAAATGGGATGTGCACCTGTCACTGAAGCTGATTATCCTCAAAAGGTTCATAACAAGCCATTTTCAACAGGGAACTGAAAACGCACTTTCCAGAATAATCAGTGAAGCTGAATCCAGGGTTAAGGTCACCCAGTAGCCACTAATTTTCACGCCTCACAGGTATTTCATATTCCATAAGTTCTTTGCTGGCTACTGAATTTGGAAAGATCGCGGTTGCTTCATTAACCAGGCTTTCTATGCTGTCATACCTTGGGCTGTAATGGTAAAGGAAAAACCTGTCAACCTCTGCCTTCTTTGCTATTTCAGCAGCCTGCCTCGCAGAGGTATGGCCAAATTCGTTCACTTTCGGTTCCAGTGTTGAATCAGTAGATGTCTCATGTATGAGAACATCGGCGCCCCTAGCAAAATCCGCCATGCCTTCGAGGGGCCGGGTATCTCCCGTATAAACGATTCTTCTGCCCTTTCTGATGCCGGCAGTTACTTGGTTAATGGTGTATGTGTTCCCATCAAAGTGGAGGACTCCATTGCTCCTGAGCTCCTCAAGCTTTCTTGAAGGTATTTTAAGTGCATCAGCCTTTTCCTTGTCTATTTTAACCATGTCCGGCTCTTCGATCCTGTAAGACATGGCAGGAACAGTGTGGTCATTCTTCAATGTAGAAATGCGGAACTTTCCGAAGTCATAAGTCCTGTCAGCTTCAAGCTCCCCTACGCGAATCTCAAACTTTGGCCTGTAGTATCCCACATTAAGGGCTGAGCTCAGGATCCTGATTGCGCCCTTTGGGCCATATATGTGAAGAGGTTTTTCCCTGTTGTTGAAGGACATGCTCTGTACCATCCCTAGAAGGCCCAGAAAATGGTCTCCATGAAAGTGGGTGATGAAAACGTTGTCGATGGCCATGAATGAAATGCCGCTTTTCATAAGCTGCTTCTGCGAGCCCTCTCCACAATCGAAGAGGTTTATGATCTCATCAATCTGGACAGCAACAGCTGGGAGGCTTCGACCAGGGCTAGGCCATGAGCCCCCTGTGCCAATGAATGTGATCTTGATGTTGGACGCCATTTCCCAGTAATCAGCAGTTGTTATAAAAAGTTGGACTGGGAAGTGGCGCTTTGCTCAGAAATTCCACTTTCTCTTGATGTTCTCACGGTCAATGGCATTATGTTCCATGTCTGCAATGATCCTTTGGACAGCGAAGGGGAGTTCCTCAACTGTTCTGATGGGAACGTATCTTCTCAATGTATCCCACAGGTCAGTGTCAACATGGCAGCCCAGCCCCATCATGTAACGCTGGAGATTTTCCTTGATTTCAACCCCTTTCCGGTCAAAATCAGTGAGGATTATCACTTCATCGTTGGATTCAGCAACGTTTTCCGAGAAGTTCACAAGGCTGTTTCCACTGTTGAGTATTATAATATTGCCTTCAAAATCAAGTGACCTCAGGCATCCAAGATCATTCTTGCCCTCTACTATTATGGGCACGTCCTGGTTCTTGATCCTGTATTTCTCAAGAGTCTTAAGAACACGATTTTCAGGCATGGCAATTTGACAACTAATTGGAAACTTAAAGATATCGTTCTAATCCCAATAACGTTTACTTTTAGCGTAATCCATTTCTCCTGCAAGGATTGCCCTGATGAAGTCGTCCTCATTATGGTATGTCACCACAAGGAGCCTCGAGGCAGTTTCAGGGCCAATTCCCCTTGCAGCAAGGGCCATGATGGCCTGCATTCCCCTTTCCCTTACCAGGTGCGCATTCTTGACCAGCCTCTTCCTGATCTTCATCCCCTCAGGGGTGTCTTCACGTGCCTCATTCAGGAGGTTCTTCTCGAATGGAGAAAGTGAAGCCACAAGAGAACTGCCGCATTGTGGGCATCGTACTGAATTGATGTCCCTTATCTTTATGGTTCTGACATGCTGGCATGATGTGCAGAACAGTGTCACTTCCTCGTTTATGAGCCTCTTCTTCACAGCTTCAAGTATTGTCTTAGTGGGCTTGAGGGGGGCGACCCTCTCGGAATAATGGGATATAAAAACATCTGAACTCTCTGAAATGTCATCATTCATGGCAAATGCCATCGTTTGGTCCTGCACTTTTCTGAGATAATGCTTCAGGCTCTCAATGTCCATGTAGTCTGAGATAAGCTTCCTTATGGAATCCGAATAGAGGGGGGTATCCCTGTATGAATCTATGATCTTCTCAAGCCTGATCCTCCCCATGTCGGCATTGTTGCTGATGACTCCAAATTTCCTTGCCTCATAGAGGAAAACTGAGTTGAAAAACCTTGATCTCCTGGCGGACCCTGCAATGTACTGCTGTATCTTGTCGGGCTCAATGCTCAGGATAATTCGCCTGACATCCCTGGCAGGTATCCTTCTTGAAGCCCTGACATAAATATGGTAAGGGGAGTAGTCCATTTCTACGCTTTCGCCTGTAATGCCGGCGAGGAGGCTTGAGAAAATTTCTGCCAGTGCGAAATTTCCCCTAGTTCCCAGCATTACCTGTATTATGATTTCGCTTCCCTTACTCTCAATGATTGTCCTGTCAAGAGTGGCAGTATCCTTTCTATACCATTCCTGCAGTTCCTCCTTTGAGTGTTCCTCGACAAATGGGGGCACTATCTTCTTTTCCCTGTTTTCAGACACTTTCCCAGTCACATCAATAAGGACTGGTATGTCTTCCCCGGACCATTTAGGTGCAATAGCTGCTGTCGGGAACGGTTCAACCAGGATCTTTTCACCCTCAATCCTGATAATTCTCCAGGTAGACCCTTTTATGACGAAGTAGCTGCCAGCCTCAAGTTCATTGACAACATAACGCTCATCAAGGGTCCCGATGAACTTCTTGTTCACCATGTCTATGACCTTGAAGTTCTTCTCGCTTGGTATCATTGAAATGTTTTCGATGTAGTAGTTTAAGACACCCCTCCTCTTGCCGGCAAAATTATCTTCTTTCCACAGCTTGCGTGTTGAAACCAGAAAATCCACTACCTGGTCATATTCCTCCCTGCTTAGGCCCCTGAAAGGATATGAGGCAGAGACCACTTTATAATACTGGTCAAGGTCTATCCTCTGGAAGAATTTGGACTGAAGCAAAAGCTGGTTCGCAAGGGTCGCCAGCGAATTCTTTCTTATGAGGATATCTTCCAGGTGCCCTGTAAGAATATGGGAAACAATCGCCGTGGCCTCCTCAAGTTCAATTATGTCGCTGCAAACTATTTTACCAAGTGATATTTTCTCTATCCAGTGCCCTGATCTGCCCACCCTCTGGATGAGCTTGTTGATCTGCCTGGGCGAATTCAGCTGCAATACCAGGTCTGCAGAACCGATGTCGATTCCAAGCTCCAGGGATGAAGTGCATATGAGCGCCTTGATCTTGCCCGTTTTGAAGTCAGATTCAGCGGTTTCCCTCGTCTCTCTTGAGAGCGAACCATGGTGCACCTGAACCGATGGATCATCGATGTAAAGCCTGAGCCTGAAGGCAATATCCTCAGCTGCACTTCTTGTGTTAACGAAAACAAGAGTTCCCTTATGTTTCTGGATGAGGTCCCACATGTACAGGATTGCTCCTGCATATCCCTCGTCACACCCCATGGCTTCTGCAACTTCCTCAGGTGCCTTTGGTGGGATTCCAACTGCAATCTCCATCTTTTTTCTTAGGCTGGACCTTACTATGGTTACGTCCTTGGAAGGAGACAGGTAATGGGAAAGTTCCTTGGCGTTTCCAACAGTTGCGGACAGTCCAATCCTCTGGAAGTCCCCTGCCAGTTCCTTCAGCCTTTCAATTGCTATGGCAAACTGAGAACCACGTTCATTCTGGGCTGCTTCATGCAGTTCGTCCACAACCACATACTTCACATTCTTGATTATTTCCCGGAGCCTCTTCCCGTTCAGCATTATCTGAAGAGATTCCGGTGTTGTGATTAGGATGTCGCCGGGATGGTTCACAATTTCCCTCCTTGCCGACTCAGAAATATCGCTGTGCCTTACCTGGACCCTAATGCCCAAGTCCTTGCCATACCTGATGAGCCTGTCAAGCATATCCCTGTTCAGGGCCCTCAGTGGAGTTATAAATAAAGTGGATACGGGATCTGGATGGTTGGTGAGAATCTTGTGGAATATCGGGAAAATTGCCGCTTCAGTTTTACCCGTGCCTGTTGGGGAGAGCAGAAGAACGTCCTTTCCCTCAAGGATAGTGGGTATGACCTTTGCCTGAGGCTCAGTTGGCTCAAGTATGCCCCTCTCCCTGAGCAGGCTGCAAATCTGCGGATGCAGCAGATCAAATACAGTTGAACTTTCTGATGCTTTTTCCAAGTAAGCCTAAATGTGTTTTATGATAAAAACTAAATCTTTGTTTGGGGGGAGGTTGAAGATGTGATAAAAAAATTGATTTAGAAATTAAGAGTCATCGTCATCGTCTTCATTGTCTTCATCATCGTCGTAGTCACGTCTTTTAATGAAGCTGAGCAACGTGGGGCACCTCCACGGATGGTTAAGATTTTTCTACTATTTATACTTTTTATACCGAATATTTTTCTACAACATACATAAAGATCGGAGGGAGAAAGATATCACTATCTTATAATGCATCATCGTGGAAAATAAAAGAAATAATTTTATTAAAAAATAAGGGGAAGTATCTGGATTACTTCCTTTTTCTTACTGCAAGGCCTACGCCAATCAGTGCAATCACTACAATCACACCGGCTATCACATACATTGTGCCATTACCAGACAGGTTTGGAAGTCCTGGCTGTGAACTAGCTGTTGATATCTGTATGGTGTGGTTTGAGAAGTGCGGCACATGTATTATGATCAGTGTGCCCCCGTTCACGTTTACCTTATAAACAGAAGCCTGGGTGCTGCTGGTTGCGTTAATCACAGAAGAGATGTTGCTCACAGTGACCGTGTCCTTGGAGTCAAAAGTCACAACGATCTTTGAGTTGTTTGCAATGACTCCGTTCGGCACAAAGACGCCAAAGTTGGTTCCCTCGTGTGACGAGGTTGAAGCAACTTTTATGGTGACGCTGTTTGTGTTGACATTCTGTATGTTGATTGCCATGGAACTGTTGTAGTTCACTGACATGTTCGTGTTGTTGCTTCCCGGGGCTCCAAGGACTACCAATGCAGCTAGTTTTCCATGTTCAACCGCGTACTGGATTGCTCTGGCGAGAGGGTGGCTGATCTGTTGCAAGCCTGGGGGGGCTACAAAGCTGATCTTTGCATTCTGTTCAGTGGTAATGGAGATCATTCCGGTGGTGTTGTTGACAGAGACCGTGGCATGGTGTGCAAAGATCGATGCCCTGAAAGTACTGTTGTGCAGAAGCACAATTGTGGATGAGGCTTCAACTTCAAACTGGTCACCCAGGCCAACGCCGGTGTAGTTCAGGTTACCTGAAAGGTTCTGGTGCATAACATCGGATACAGATGGCCTGTAAACTGATATGTTGATTCCCTTGGCAACTTTTAGATCAAGGGTTCCGTTGCTCAGGAGAATGTTGCTGACCAGCGAAGGGTTGTCATGCATCTGGTAAACGACTGTGTTGTTACCATAGAAGAACAGGCTTCCCGCAAGTATAGGACTCACTGTGGGAAACAGTGGATTGGGGCTGTTGAGGCCGATGGTGCCGTTTCCTGATGCTTCTATGGAGGTGAATACTGTAGCGTGGCTAATGTTTGAAGTGTAGTTTGTGAAAACTCCGCTTGAATCATTGAAGTTGAATGACACGAACCTGCCTGACGCTGCTCCGGTTGTATTGTTGTAAGTGAAAGCATTGCTTCGGTCTCCGATTTCCTTCTCGAACATATCTTTCAGCGCAACTGCAGGAGTCATACCTACCAGAACACTGCCGGAAAGTGCATTTCCGCTGTATGTTAACGTGGAATTAGAGTTGGAAAGCTTGGCGTTAACATTGGAGAAAATCAGGAATGACATTCCGCCAATCTCGAGGTTGTAGATGTTGTTGGCATAGATGGACGAAGCCATTGAGCCACTGTGCTCAGAGAGGTAGCTGGTCTGCTTTGAGTTAAGATGTACCTGGCTGACAGGTGCAGATAGGTTAAGGGTTATGGAAGGATTTGCACCCACGGTTAAGGGTGTTTGGGTTTCAGCTATCAGGGTACTTTCACCTCCAAGGTTGAACACAGTCATGTTCCCTAAGGAGAACATATTGTCCACGTTGAGCTTGCTTATTGCCGTGCCGGAGATCGTTTGCCCAGTGGCATTTATTGAATTTGCCACCAAAATATGGGCATTATCATTAACGTAGCTCAAATTGTAAGAGCCGCTTTTTGTTGCGTTTTGCAGAAGGTAATTCCCAACTTTCACATGATTGGATGTGGTTGTGGAAATACCATCTGCAGTTGCTATGGAAACAGCCGAGAGGACTATTACCAATGCAACTGCCGCCATTGCTAATTGTTTTAGCATAACATTCGGATTTTAATTAGTATATAGAGATTTATTGGTACAATGCTTACACAGTTACGTCATAAATTGGCTATTCAAGCTGATTTTCATCAACATTTATTTAAATCTAGATTTGGTTTCCAATACAATTTTCCTATGAAATCATGTGAGTGACCGAAGCACGAAACACCACTTGGAAATTTAAATGGTTCCTAATTGATATTAAACAAATCTAAAAAAGCAAGGTAAAAATAAGAGTCGAAACATGGGTGAAAACTCAATGTTCAGATGCTTCAAAGGTGCAGGGATAGCAAATAACTATAATATCCAAACAAATTAAGGGTAGATATCATGGGTGAAAAACTGGCAGAGGTTGAAATTTCCAAGGATGGGGAAATGTATTACGCTAAGATAGTCCTTCCCTCTGGGGAAGTTGTTACTCTAGAAAATGAGGATTTTGAAGAGGTTCTTGAGCAAGTTGCAAACGACCTCCAGGATCGCTTCACCGCATGAGCGGGGATGGCCCAGCGGTACGGCGGCAGCCTGCTAAGCTGTTTCTCTTATGAGAGCGAGGGTTCGAGTCCCTCTCCCCGCGTACCCCTAAAAGTTCGATACGCACAACTTCAAATTGGCACTTTTTGGTTAGTCATTTATATACTCACTCAAGGGTTTTTATAATATATTTTAACCTGAATTTTAAAAAATAGTTTATCCTTACTCAGATCCATTTTAACAAATGAAGGGAGCTAGCCTTAAAACCATTATCGATTAATTTTCGGAGATTCTTTCGCAAGGCTTCTTTCCTTTCATCAGGCAGTTTGATTATTCCCCTTTCCAGTTCATAAAAATAACCCAGGAAGAGATTATAGCCATACAAGGTATCAATTGAAGACATGATGTTTTTCACTGAAAGATATTTTTCTGGAATATTCATTTTTATCTGGCCGGATAAGAAGGGAGACCCCATAAGCACATAGGCGATATAATCGGAAAAAAGAGCGGATTCCCAATACTGATCATTATCAGTATCCCTGACCGTAAAGCCATAGCCCATTAATCGGGCTTTTATGCCCTTATTTTCTATCTGCCTTTCAGTTCCGGTTATTTCTCTAATCAAATCAACTGGTAAAACGTAATCCCCTGTATCACCGTCAGAATAAAGGATTTTTACTTTACTGACCTTATCACCATGCATTCCTGATAGACTAAGAATGTACTCTGTTAATGTCCTTGACTCCCAGAGCCTTCTTAATGGCATAGAAGAGCCTTTGCCATATAGGTTATCGAAATCTTCAAGGACTGATTCAAAGAATTTCTTACTTGCATTATCATTGATATTCAGAGAGAACCTTTCAGCCAGCAGTGTAATTTCTTCTTGAAGGATAGGACTGGCCGGAATTGTAGAAGGAACATGGCCATTGAAACAAGCGTACATTCCCCTGATTCGTTTTAACTGATTTCTGCCATTTATCTTTGAATAAAGTGCTTTCATTGGCTCATTGCATGCAGGGCAAGAGGGAGAGCCAGGATAACCTAGCCCCATATCTGCAAATTCGATTTTATCCATATTTGGTAGTTTGTGAATCGGGCATGACCATCCCACAGATACCCATGTTTTTACCCCAGGCTTCAGGCAGTATATTCTATTCATTTTAGATTCGCAATACGCACATACAGGGGATTTAACACGCATAGGTTATACTAAATTGATGATAACCAGCTTTAAATAACTTTGTGTGTTTTTTTTGATTATGGCATTTATAACGATAAGCGTGAAACCAGATGACCGTGCAAAAATAAGAGAAATGACCGAATTTGACGGCCTAAATTTATCGGCTTTTGTGAGGGCCAAAATTAGGGAAAGATACAAGGACTACAAGCGAGGGAGAAGCAGGCAATGACAGACCAGCAATATTTCAGCGATGCGCGCCGGCTTTTCAAATTGTGGAAAGAGTACAGCGGCGAAGATTTGCTTAAGGATATTGAAAAACCTGCACAGGAGCGATTGAAAAAATGAGGGAATTACTGTCAATAATTCCCAGGATGGTAGTATGCAAGTTAGTAATTCAAATACACAAATAAGGTTATTCGCTTCAGAGGTACGTTTTAAATCGATTTATCAGGCAGCTAAGTTCTACGTGTCTCTAGGATTCAATGTCATCCCGATAAGGCGACTTGGCAACACTCCGATCACGGAACATGGGCTGCTGGATGCGTCAAGCCATGTCGCGTTCATTGAAAAATATTTTTCGCGTTCAACAATTCAAGTAACCCCGCAAGTGAATATTGCGACAGTATCGCGGCCAGGCTCTAACCTTTTTACAGTTGATGTTGACCTTCATGGCGACACAAACGGCATGGAATCATGGCGGACTCTGACAAAAAGCAACGCCGTGCCAAGAACAACGGCGGAATTAACACAGCGGAAAGGGCTGCACCTCGATTTTCTGGCCCCGTTTGCAGTTCGAACTAAAACCGGAATACTCCCAGGCATCGACATAATCGGACAGGCTCATTATTGCATTCGCGCGCCAAGTGTCAGGGAGCATGGAAAATACAGATTATTTTATTCGCCGATTGCGGAAGCTCCACATTGGTTGGTTGACCTGATAGAAAAAGATAAGGAGACCAAGCGAGAGCATCCCGCAATTTTCAATTACAAACCGACAGGCGAGATAGATACACAGAGGGCGATAGCAAAGATGCTGCCTTATTGGAGCAAGGCCCCGTCAGGCCGCAGTTATCGTTTCCGCATGGCCGCTGCAATATCTGGGCATTTGCTAAGAAAAGGATGCAAGACCGATGACGTGAAATACATAATCTCGGAGCTTGGCCGACTGTCAGGGCATGCCGATCATTCAAGAGTTGTCGATTACACACTCACGAAATTGGAAGGGAGAGATGCCAGGAATCTAGCGACTGGCGAACCAACGCTTTACGCACTCATGGAGGAAATCAAAAATGTCAGAACTTAACCCAGAGCAAGACCTAAATGACTTTAACGGGGCAATCAAAAAACCAACGCCAGATAATGACCTGAATCCCGATTCATGGTTTATTCCATCCAAGAAGGGCCCGAAATTCAACCCGCACAAGTGTGCGACCGATTATCTAAGGATGTACCCGCATGTCATCACGGAATACGTCAGCGGCCAGGGAACGCCTAGCCAGTTTGTGGGAGACCACTGGCTGAAGGATGCGGAGGGAATCATAAAGACCACGCTTGAGAAAACCGGAAAAATAACGCCTCCACAAATCAGATCAGCGGTTGAAAGCATCGAAAATATCACAAGGATGGTTGACCCCAGAAAGATTGGTTTGCCGCTTGACCAGATCATGCCGCTCCCTCCTCACACAATCCCGATTGAAGCGGGACTTTTCAATATACAGACAAAGACCGTAATGCAGCATTCGCCTGACTAATATTATACGGAGTGTTTGCCCAGAAAATACATTCCAGGGGCCAAACCTGAAGCGTTTATTGAATTTCTTGACGCAGTATTCCAGGGAGACCCAGACGCGGAACTAAAGAAGGTGCAGATTTTTGAGATTATCGCATGGACACTCATGAGAAATTATGACATCCAGGGAGCGGTTATTCTCTATGGACAAGGAGGAGAAGGAAAATCGATCATTCATTCGACTATTGGTGATCTCCTTGTCCACACTTCGTCGATTACGCTTGATGAACTGGAGAATGACAAATTCAAGCGGGCTGAACTGTATGGCTCATGGGCTAACCTGATTTCTGAAAGCACCACAGAGATCATAACGTCAGAGTGGTTTAAGCGGCTTACCGACGGCACACAGATAACAGTTGACCGTAAGAACGGACATCCCTTCAGGATGTCAAGCCATGCCAAGATGTTAATTGACACCAATGAGCTGCCGACAAAGGAGAATGAGCTGAGGGCATTTTACAGGCGTGTTATTGCGATAATCGATTTTCCAAACATGCTGGAAGATATATTGACACCTGAGCAGATCCGCGACACTATTGTAAAACTGAAATCACCTGAAGAACTTGATGCGATCTTTTCATACGTGGTCGATAATTTTTATGGCCCGCTTGTACAGCGGATGAAATTCACCGGGCATATGAATATTAGCCAGGCAGAACAGGCATGGGAGGAGCGATCCAATCCCGCTGGTGCATACATCAGATCAAAGGAGGCCGCTGGCCAGATAATCACCGACGTTGAAGATGCCAAGGTCATGCTCATAGAAGCTGGTGCAGACGAAAGAAAATTACAAAGGGGCATCACTAGGGAGCAAAGCGGGCTGGAAGAATACCTGACAACTGTCAAGCAAGACGTTATCACGGAAGCCGTAAAATGGGCCACTGAAAAGGGATTTCCAGCAAAGAACATTCACGCTGGAACACTAGGAAAGGCGTTAACGTCATGCGGCTATCCTAACTTTACAGTCCCGAAAAAGCTAGGAAAAGGCAACATTGTAAAGGCTTGGCGCGACATTCTGGTTATGACAGGTAACGGTTTTACGCCTAAAAATGAAAGTGAGCCGTTACCCGAAAAAGTTCAGTCAGAGATTAGCCCAGACGATTTAGGTAACGGATCACCTCCAGATCATGAGGGGCAGAGTGCACAAGGTAACGGTAACGGTTTTCCTATTCCGCCAAAAATTTCTAAAAATTTGAGAAATATTAGGAGGGATAGGGAAAACGTTACCTCCATGAAACAGAGGTCATCCGTTACCTCCTCGGACTTTCCCCTAGGCAATAGCGAGAAAAAACAGGTAACGGGTGATCTGAAAAAAATCGTTACCGATCCGTTACCTCAAACCACAAAATCGCAACGGGCGCCCCTAAAATCCGACACCCAGAGCGAATTTTCACAGGACATGATTGATGGCTTGATTGCAGAACTGTTGAAGGATGGTTATCAAGTGCAGCCGGATCACAGTATTTCAACGGTTGGGACAGCCTATCATATCCGCATCCTGAAGGCCGGAGTTGGTGAACGTTTCGATGATCTGAAGGCAAAGCTGCACAAGTTTGGCTTTGAATATGTGAACTTCCAGGAACCTTATGGTTACCTCTTTGCCAGGGAACTCAAAGGGAGCGATGCACCATGACAGTACCCAGGCTTACTGAAAGGCAATATCAGGCAATCAAGAACCTGATGTTTTCAGCTAAGAATATAAGGGATGTTGTTGACTTCCTGGAATTTCACGGTAAATCATACTTGAAAGAGCTATCCATAGGTGAAGCGAAACAGTTGATTTCTGAA
>JAJZKS010000169.1 GCA_021850835.1 Thermoplasmata archaeon | reverse complement strand
GGACGGTGGCTGGAGCGCCCCTCTTTAATTGCCAAATATTCCATGCCTCCAGGTATATGATCAGTCGAACTTCGGTACCGGGATATCGTTTGTGTCAAAGTAGGGAAGCGGGAAGAACTGGCTGACCTTGAAAGAAGGCACGTCCTCATGGTCGACCGCAACTCTGTAAATTGCATCGTAGAGGACCCATTGAAGGGCAAGGAACCTGGCCTCAGCCTCCCACATCCTGTTCTGGCCTTCCTTTGACGTGCAGTATTTCTTCACGAGATACTGGCCAATCTGAGTATGCCCAACATCTTCCTCGACGTGTTCTGCGTGGAAAATCATTGCATCCTTCGGCACAAAGGTGTAGTACTTCTGGTAGGCCGCCACATACTTTTCATGCCTTATCTTGTTTACATTTTCCCCTGCGATCTTTTCAGCAGCAAGGGCTTCCGGCAAAGGCAGGTATTTGCAGATGTTGTAGAACTCCATGACAGCTGAAACCGTGCCCGGGAGGAGTGGCGTATTGTAAATCTCGTCTTCCGTGGCGCCAAGTGCCTTGCAGAATCTGATATAAAGTGAAACGTGAGACTCCTTTTCGCCTGTGCCCATTTCAGTTACGAGCGGATCCATAAGGATCTGCTGGTCAATAAGTGTTGGGGCGTTAGCTGCCTCGGCTGCAGACCAGTATGAAGGCCCCTTGTAAAACCAGAATTCCTGGATTGCCCATATCTTGAGCTGTTCCTTTGTCAGGTCCCCTTTCAAGAACTTCTGCACGAGAGGGTGGTGAATTCCAGCCCACCTTTCTTCCGCTATATTTCCAAGCAGCTCAATAAACTCTTCCGGGGAATAGGGTTTTTTCCTGTTCAAATCGTACTCATACTTAAAATTCATTTTTCCCAATCAATAATGACTTCAGAAAAATATAAACTTTATGTAAGCAGAGGCTTGGAAGGAATTGCCTGCCAAGCTTTCAGAAACATCATCCACTTACTTCATGATTTTTCACGGACAAGTTGCCAGACCTCTTCCCAGGAAATCGGTATCTTTTTGATCTCAATGCCAAAGGGGGCAAGAGCATCTGATATTGCGTTTGATATTGCAGGGGGTGCACCGATGGCTCCGCCTTCTCCCATTCCCTTGTAGCCTCCTGGAGTTGTTGACGGGCTTTCGAGGGTGGCAACCTGGAATTCACCAGGTACATCGAGGGTGGAAATGGGTATGTAATCCCAGAAATTGGAGGTCATCAGGACACCATCCTCGTTGTATTTCAGTTCGTGGAAGGTCTGCTGCATGCCATGGGCAATCGTGGACCCATGAACCTGCCCCTCGGCACTCAGGGGATTTATCACAACTCCCGCATCATCAACCACGTAGTATTTGAGAAGTTTAATCCCTCCCACTTCCGGGTCTACCTCTGCAAGCACAGCGTGCCAGGCATAGCTTACCACCGTATTCTCGTTTGGGGACTCAAAAATGGCATGCTCCTCTATTTCCGGTTCTTCACCGGCAGGTAGCAGCGTGGATTTCCTGTATGCAATCATAGCCACTTCCTGGATTGTCATCTTGCTGGAAGGCTTCACCATGTTCCGGATCACTCCTTCAGAAATTTGCAGGTTGTCAACGTCTGTTCCCATTGCATGGGCTGCGATTCTCAGAAGCTTCTTCCTTACCTTCTCTGCTGCAAGCAGAACAGCATTTCCTGCTGTTACTGTGGAACGGCTTGCCCAGCTTCCGAATCCGTACGGGTCCCTTTCGGTATCTCCCTCAAAAACAAAGACATCTTCTATATTTACGCCAATCCCGTCTGCCGCAACCTGGGCATATACTGTTTCATGTCCCTGTCCGCTGTCCATTACCCCAAGATAGACAGTAACTTTTCCGCTTGGCGATACCTTTATGACAGCTTTTTCATAACCGCCAACTTCCCAGCCAAGTATTTTCTGGAGCCGGAAGGATGATGGGGCAGTATATTCCGAGTAGACTCCCAGGCCGATTCCCAGGTACTTTCCTTTTTTCCTCAGATCTTCCCTGAGTTTCTTGAGCTCATCATAATGCATGATTTCAAGTATCTTTTCAAGGCCGCCTTCGTAATTTCCACTGTCATAAACCACTCTCGCCGGGCTCTTGTAGGGATATTCATCCTTGTGCACAAGGTTCATCTTTCTTATCTGGACCGGATCTATGTTAAGTTTCCTTGCTGCCATGTCCATGGTGCGTTCCATGACAAAGGCTGCAATTGGCCTTCCAAAGCCGACATTTGGTGACCATGGCGCTTTGTTCGTTGTCACGGCCTTGAGGTCATAGCCATAATTTGCGAACTTATACGGCCCAGGGACTGTAACAGAAGCCACCATTGCCGGTTGCACTTCAGCCCAGAATGTGGTTCCAGCTCCCACATCTGCCACTATCTCATCGTAAAAACCGACGAGCTTTCCGTTCTTGTTGAAGCCTGCTCTTATCTTGTGGATCTGGTCTCTCTCATGCCCTGTTGTAAGGAGATCCTCGGTTCTTGTTTCAACCCACTTGACGGTGGTCTTCATTTTCAGTGCAATGGCGTATACAGTGGCGTCATCACTGAAGACAGATGACTTTGGCCCCCATCCTCCGCCCACATCCAAAGCGAAAACCCTGACCTTGCCTTCGGGAAAATTGAATGTTTCGGCGATATAGGTTCTCAGAACGTGAGGATACTGTGTTGTGCTCCAAACATTCATTGTTTCGCCATTGTAGGATGCAATCTGAACCCTTGGCTCAAGTGTGATGGTGGTGCTTCTGCCATTCTTGAAGGTCTCTTCAATAACCAGGGCACAATTGCTTATTATCTCCTGGAGGTCGGAGTTTGAAGTGTAACTGTCTGTGTAGAGTATGTTGTCATTCATGTCCTGGAAAATCTTCCTTTCCGGGTGCTCTATTGCTTCAAATGGGTCAAGGAGCGGTTCTTCAGGCTGGTAATTCACCTCAACGAGCTCAGCTGCATCCTCTGCGGTATATTGGTCGACTGCTACAACTGCGGCCACCGGCTCTCCATTGTACATTACCCTGTCCACAGCAAGGGGTTTCCTCCTGGGCTCTTTCATTGTGGGCAGGTGCATCCAGTACCCGAGGCTGATTTCACGGAAATCATCGCCTGTAAAGACTTCGATCACTCCGGGAAGTTCCCTTGCCTTGGTGCTGTCGACGTTTAGAATCTTAGCCCTGGCATATGGAGATCGTACAAAACTGACAAAATAGGTTCCCTTCGGCGGGTCCACATCTTCAGCAAATGTCCCTTTTCCCTGAACAAGTGCACCTGAATGCTTTCTTTTGACACCCTGCCCGACGTATTTTTTCTGGATTGGCACGGATTTTTTTGTAACCTCTATTTCCCTTGTGATCGCCATTACAAAGTACCTCGGAGAGGCTATTGACTGTTTCTTTTTTAAACTTTCCGGAACATAATTAGTGTTAGGCTTTATGAACCAGCAGGACGTTAAAACCATTAAACCGGCTAGCCCGGGGGAAGCGTTTGCTTCAAGAGGAAAAGTTTTTCCACAAAGCAGCAGACCGCAGGCGCCATGACCATGGTTGCCGCCTGACGCATAAATATTTATTGGAGAATGGGTATTTGTGGATGAGTCTAATGGCTTCTACAATATATGGAAAATATACTTCTAAGGATGATGGTGTCCTCAGACTGGTAACCTACTCGCAGAACAGGCTTAAGTCATGCAGGACCGGTTTTATGGTCGGAGATCATGTCGTGGACCTTAACCTTGCAAGCAGGTTCTTCGTGGAACACCACGGGAACAAGGCAGACAAGGGAACCTATTACTCTGATTTTCATGCACCAACAGAGATGCACAAGCTCATTCAGGCTGGTCCGCACGCTCTTGACCACGTAGACCAGGTGTTCAAACTGTTCTCTGGCATGAAAGGGGATGAATTGGCAAAAGTTGCACAGAATGGGGGATTCGTATTCAACCTCAGTGATGTTGTAATTCACGCTCCACTGAGGCCGAACAAGATCATACATACCGCGGGAAACTTCAGGGAACATGCAAGCGAGGGCAGTGCAGCCGGATGGCCATTTCCTATACCTGAATGGATATCATTTCTCAAGAACCCGGATGCTGTCATAGGCCATGAACAGGTGATTGAAAAGCCATCATTTACGAGCCAGCTGGATCATGAACTGGAACTTGCCATAATTATAGGCAGAAAGATGAAAAACGTGTCAGAGGAGGAAGCCAGGAATGGAATTTTTGGTTTTACAGTGTTCAATGACGTTACGGCCCGTGACCTGCAGAGAGAGGAGATGAAGAACGGCCTGCTCAACATTGCAAAGAATCTCGACACATTCGCTCCGCTTGGGCCCACACTTGTTCCATACAGGTACCTGAAGGACCCCCACAACATGACCATGGAACTCAGGGTAAACGATGATCCGAGGCAAGTAGGTTCAACAAAGAAACTGAGCGTGAAGATCGAACAGATTGTTTCGAAATACTCATGGGTTACTCTAAATCCGGGCGACATGATTTCAACGGGAACAATTTCCGGGGTAGCAGCCTTCAGAAAGCCGGATCCTGCTCCATTCTTCCTCAAGGATGGAGATGTTCTGGACTGTGAAATAGAAGGCCTTGGAAAAATGAGGAGCTTCGTAAAGAACGCCCCATCCTAATTTTTTTAGCCCACTTCAACAGCAGGCAACAACCTGCTAACATCGGAAAAAACGAATTAAGCCACTGGAGGGTTTCGATCCCCCGACCTGCTGATTACAAATCAGCTGCTCTACCAACTGAGCTACAGTGGCGGTTTTGAGAGATATTCTACTCAAACATAAAACTTTCATTAAGCC
>JAJZKS010000168.1 GCA_021850835.1 Thermoplasmata archaeon | reverse complement strand
CTGTCCCGCAAAATGTTATACATTGATAGATGCCAAGTTGAATTTCAAATACGAAGACTGCGTGGAATGCGGAACGTGTGTGGTTGCTTGCTCACACGATAGCGTCTCATGGAATAACTCCAAGGGCGCTCACGGTGTTAAATACAAGTATGGGTGATACAGATGGCACTTGAACTTGTAGTACTCATAAAAGTGGTTCCAGATGGAAAAGAAGTCTTTGTGGATCCTGTAAACTTCACCCTGAACAGGTCAATGGCAACCAATGTTCTGAATCCTGCCGATGAAAATGCCCTTGAAGCAGCCTTGAAAATCAAGGATGAACATGGGGCAAGGATTACTGTGATGACAATGGCACCACCATTTGCTGAGCCATTCCTGCTGGAGTGCATGTCACGGGGAGCTGACCAGGCTGTCCTTATCAGCGACAGGGCAGTTGCCGGTTCTGATACTTATCCAACAAGCCTTACAGTAGCTGCCGCAATAAAACATCTGGGTAACGTTGACATAGTCTTCGCGGGTGAAAAAACTTCAGATTCAAGCACTGGACACGTTGGTCCAGGCGTTGCAGAGTTCCTTGAGGCAGAGCTCTCCTCTTATTCCAGATCATGCAGGTACGAAGATGGTTTTGTGATTGCCGAGAGGGAGCTGGAAGAGGGTGTCGAAGTAGTGAAGATTCCCACCCCGGCTGTTGTAACAGTAATCACTGACTCTAACGTCCCAAGAAGAGCCACATTGAGGAAGAAGCTTAACGCTCAGGAGAAAGGCATTATTGTATGGTCCCTTCAGGACATTGGCCTTCCGTCAGACTGGGTGGGATTGAGATCATCGCCAACCGTTGTCAAGAAAATGCTTCCGTTCCCCGCAATTGAGAGAAAGGGCAAGGTAATCGGGTTGGACATGATTGATGATTTTGTCAAGGAACTTGTGGACACAGGCATAATCAGGCAAGGAGGCAACTGACATGACAGAAATGAAGAAAGCAGAACCGCCGCAGGATATTTCCCAATATAAGGGAGTTATGGTTTACCTCGACTCTTTCAACAATTCACTCACCAGAGCAGCTCTTGAAATGGTTGGCGCAGGCAGGAAAATGGCAGACAAGACCAATGAAAAGCTCTACTGTGCCGTGATTGGAGGGAGCACAAAAGCGATGGCCCAGGAGGCAGGCGTGCACGGCTGTGATGAAGTCTACGGCTTTGATTCAAAAGACCTTGCGATGTACAGGTCAAAACCGTTCAGCGACATTCTTGCTGGCCTTGTACACGAGAAGAAACCCAACATTCTCATTGTTCCAGGCTCCAAGAATGGAAGGGACCTGGCTGCTAGAGTTGCAGTAAAAGTCAGGAGCGGGTTGACCGCTGACTGCATGGATCTTGATGTCGAACCCGATACAAGAATACTCCTCGCAAGGAGGCCGGATTATGGTGACAGCACCATGTCCGAGATCAGATGCGAAAAACACAGGCCCCAGATGGCGACATCAAGGCCAGGGACTTTTGCAACCCCAGAACCTGATACAAATAGAAAATTCCAGGTAGAGGTCAGGGAAGTGAAGCTTGAAAATAGCCAACTCAAGGAAAACATTGTTTCATTCAATCAGAAAAATGAGGAAGACATTACTGGATCCAAAGTTGTAGTATCAGGTGGGCTTGGAATGGGCAAGCCTGAGGGCCTTGAACTTATCCGTAAGCTTGCAGATCTGCTTGGCGGATCAGTTGGAGTATCCCGCCCCATAGCAGACCTTGGCTGGATTTCAAGGGAACATCAGGTTGGCCAGACCGGTGAAACTGTGCGGCCAAACCTGTACATAGCTGCAGGAATATCTGGTCAGCCACAGCATATAGTGGGAATGATGGGCAGCAAGGTGGTTGTATCCATCAACAAGGACCCTGACGCGGAAATGAACAAGAATGCGGATTACGTAATCATTGGCGATCTCTATGAAGTTATTCCAAAACTAATTGAGAGCATAGAGAAAGTCACCGGTGCCCAGCCATCTCCTGCTTGATGGCAGGTTCCCAAATTTATTATATCTGCCAGGCATTTTCATTTGTTGAGAAAAGTAAAGGTCCTGCACCGCTACAGTGAGGAATCAGAGTTCACTCTGGTGGAGATGGCCAATTTCATGGCAGAATTTTCAGAGAACAATCCAGGAAAACAGGCTTTCTTTGACGGGGACAGGTTCGCAATCTGCTGCATCCAGGAAAGATGAACAATCTAACCTCTTCATAGGGTTAGGTTTATTTGCTCGGTATCATTTTTTAATTAGGGCTCCAAGGAATCATTTCTCGCGTGTCCCTAAAAAGTCAATAAACTGGGAACCGGTATGAATATCAGTGCCAAAGTGAATGGAAGAGTACTTAATTTATACATAGCTCTGGCCTGGTTGCTCTACCTTTCAGGTGTTGCCTTTATTGTTGTTCGAACACTCCATCTGAACCAGCCTCAATTGGTTATATCAGCCCAACAAAATTTCATGGAGGTAATTCTACCTTCCATTGTCATATCATATATGGGAGCAGTATCATTGTTTTGCCTCATATCTATGAAGGCAAGATTCAAGGGAAGAAGGCCGAAAGGTTTCGTTTTGCCATGGCTTATAATTCTCTTTGTTCCCCTGCCTTCGACCTTTGGAACAATTTCAAGTAATGGTATAAGTGGGATTCCCTATTATGGAACCATCCTGTTGATGCCGTTCATATGTGCTCTCATTCTGGTCATATGGATAGACCATGAACACAGGAATAAGTTGTCAAATAAAAATTAAAAAATTTGGCAAACTAAATTGTTTGTTTTAGGCTGCGGTCCTTTATTTCCTCGTTCAGCTGGGAAACAAAATCCTCGAGTTTCAAGACTATCTGTTTGTCCGATCTGTTCCTCACAGAAACTGTCCCATCGTCTTCCTCTTTTTCTCCAACTACAATGATATAGGATGGCCTCCTGGGCCTGATGGTCTTGATTTTTTTGTTCATGGTTTCCTGGTTCGAGTCAAGAGTAGACCTTATGCCGTTTCTTAAGAGTTCATCATGCACCTTTGTGGCATAGCCAACAAATTTCTCGCTGACTGGAACAACATATACCTGCATGGGGGACATCCATGTGGGGAACTTTCCGGCGTAGTTTTCTATGAGGATTGCCATAAATCTTTCATAAGAGCCGAAAATAGCCCTGTGCAACATTATGATCCGATCATGTTTGCTTTCGCTGTTAATGTAGTAGAGTCCGAAGTTTGTAGGCATAAAGAAGTCAACCTGTATTGTAGACAGTTGCCAGGATCTCCCCAAAGCATCCCTCACGTGAACATCGATCTTTGGCCCGTAGAAGGCAGCCTGTCCGGGGTTCTCTGTGTATGATATCTCCTCTTCATCAAGTGCTTTCCTGAGCTGGTCTGTTGCCTGGTCCCATGTCGCAAAGTCCGGCTCAAGATGTGTAGAAGAGCAATTGGGGCAAACAAGTGCCTCTGCCATGGAGGTCTTTCTCGCTTCCGCTTCAGTGCCGCAGTCCTTGCACCTGTATGTGATGAGATAGTTCTCAGGGGCATTCTTGTCTATTACGCTCAGGTCGAATGTCAATGCAGGTTCACCAAGGATTGTTGAATATGTTTCCTTGACCATGGAAATAATATCCTTTATTTCTGAAACAATTTGGTCCAGTCTAAGAAATGCGTGACCATCATCAACAGTGAACATCCTTGGCCTTGTGAGTCCACCCATTTCACCAGATTTTTCGTACCTGTATACTGTTCCCGCTTCGGAGTACTTCACAGGCAATTCCTTGTAACTCTTAGGTTCCCTGGCAAATATGGCAACATGGCCGGGGCAATTCATGGGCTTGACCCCATAGCTGTCTCCATCCGGGAGGGTAAACAGGAACATATTGGGCTTGTATTTTGCGTAATGGCCCGACTGTTTCCAGATTAGGTCCTTGAATATGTGTGGTGTGGCCACTTCCTGCCATCCATGCTTCATGTTCAGCCCTCGCATGAAGTTTGTAAGTTCCTGCTTCAGTGTAAAGCCGTTAGGCGTATAGAAAGGGAATCCTGGCGCCCATTCAGAATTGAAGACGAGGAGATCCATCTCCTGCCCTATTTTCCTGTGGTCTCTTTTCATCGCTTCTTCCCTGTTGTGGAGAAACTCCTTCAGGGTTTTGTCGTCAGGAAATGCTGTGCCATAGATACGAACCAGCATAGGCCTGTTCTCATCCGCCTTGTAATGCGTACTGGCTACTGTAAGCAATTTGATTGACCTGAGGTAGCCTGTTGAAGGTACATGGGGCCCTCTACAGAAATCAACAAAATCGCCTTGAGAATAGACAGTGGAATATCCGCCATCTTCAACATTCTCCAAGATCTTGTCAATCTTGTATGGGTTCTGGGAGAATTTCTGCAACAGTTCCTTCTTGGAAAGCCTGTGTTTGTCAATCCTGAGATTCTTAGATGCAAGCTCTTTCATCCTGTTTTCTATATGAGCCAGTTCCTCCTGGTTGACAGGTTTCATGTCAATGTCGTAGTAGAACCCATCATCTGTTGGAGGCCCGGCATTGGGCTTGGCATCAGGATATAATTCTGTTACTGCCTGCGCAAGAAGATGAGCGGCTGAATGTCTCAGGATCTTCAATCCCATTGTAGTCTCAGTGAAAACCGGCTGGATCATAACTTCTGCAGTGGGGGCATCTCTAACGTCCATTTCCACGCCGTCAGCTATTACGGCCACTGCTCCTTTTATGCCGGCTTCCTTCAAGGACTCCTCGAAGGTTCTGTTGGCTTTCGCCACTAGTTTGTTGTCTTCTGCCTTTGGCATCGACACCTTAAAAGAACTACGTATAAAAGAGTTGACAGATTGGGATTAATTGAGTTTTC
>JAJZKS010000167.1 GCA_021850835.1 Thermoplasmata archaeon | reverse complement strand
CGTGACGGACCAACTTTTACGATGAACCAACTCCAATACATGAATGAATTTGGAACCGAGAAATTGACATTTTCAGGCACACGCGTGAATGTGCATTAAAGATCAGAAATTAGCCTTGTCGTCTCACCGCATGCCTTCTCGATATCCTTGTATTTCAGGCGTATGATCTCCTTGAGTGAATCTGGAACCTCCTTTATGTCAAGTACCGAGATCAGATGCTGCAATTCCTTATCCAGCAATATCGTTAGCGATCTGAGAGATTCCTGTTTTTCTGGAGCGACTTCTTTCCTCCTTGAGCCAATGAAGCACTCGAAGTGTACCGACCCCTTCTTTGTAAATGTGAACTTCTCACCTGTTTTAACGGTCTTTCCGCAGTCATAGCATTTGAATTCTGCCATTCGCGTACATGACAGCATAAAATTTAAAATTCTTGTAACTTCAGGTAATATTAATAATGCATTTCAGGTAAACGACGATCAAGTTTAAGCATTTGGAACGAATCAGAAATTAATGAGTACAGAGGGTGCATTGAGCACCAGGTGCATGTTCAACGAGAATGGCAAATGCCACTTCCACGCATCGTATGAAACCCAGTGTACTTTGTGCTTTAATTTTTCTGAACCTGGATCATCCAAGAAGCCAGTGACAGGACTGCTCAGCTACATTAACGATCTCGGACTGGTGGGTTCAATATTTCCATCCGGCAATACCTCACAGAGCACTCTCAAATCTGAATGATCCTTATCTCAGCTGGATTTCTTAGAAACCGACTTTTCCATGGCAAGAAGATATTTTTTTCTCTCAATACCCATTCCGTATCCCCCTAGGCCTCCATCCTTCCTTATCACCCTGTGACACGGTACAATGAGCGGAACTGGGTTCGCCCCACAGGCATTTGCAACTGCCCTATACGCCTTAGGCATACCTATTTCCTCCGCTACCTTATTGTATGACCTGGTTTCACCGTAAGGTATCCTGCTTATTGCTGCCCATACGCGCTTCTGGAATTCCGTGCCATGGACATCGACAGGAAGATTCAGCTTCTTGCCCTCTAAATATTCAAGAATTGCGTTCATACGATTCCTGACCTGTTCTGATTGAAGCAATGTTGCCTTATTGAATTCTGAAGCAAGCTGTCCAATGAGCTGCTCAGGTGTATCTGCCATACTGACACTGCATATTCCCCTGTCAGTCTCGGCAACCAGGACAAAACCCAGTTTGCTTTCTGATATCAGGTATCTTATCTGGATCCCTGCCCCGCCCTTTCTGTATTCGGAAGGAGTCATCCCAAGCTTAGATTTCGAGTCCCTGTATAGCCAGTTCTGGGAGTTGTATCCTGAATTATATATTGCACGGGTTACGGGTTCTCCCTTTCTTATGTTGTCCTTCAGGCGCATTATTCTGCACTCTTCGGCATATTTTCTGGGTGAAATTCCCAGAACATCCATGAATGCTCTCTGGATGGAGAACTTGTTCACCTGGAACCTCTCCTCTAGAAACTTCAAAGAGAGATTGCCTGAAGTGTTTTCCTTTATATATGTTGAAATCAGATCAACCAGTCTGCTCTTTTCCCTCTGTTCAAAAGGGATTTTTTCCTTCTTGCCGCTTGTTTTCTTCATGCCCACTTTACGTCAGGAATTATCCACTAAAAGAGGTTTTGTCTATTTCTTGCTCCTGTTTCAAAAGGAACGTTGTTGAAATATACCAGAAAACAATGCATTGATGGGCTTGTGAGGTAGCCTGGATATCCTGTTGGCCTTCGGAGCCTATTACCCGGGTTCAAATCCCGGCAAGCCCGCTCTAAGTATTACGTATATTAAGTTGAAATAGAACAAACCGTATATTAGTGCAGGTGAAATACTTGGTAGGAGAGGGGCAACATGTCATTTGAAAACAAGGAAGTTGCGTGGGATGTAATGGATATAACAATCCACGGAACAATTACTGCACCGGCAGAAATTAAACCGCATTCAGCTATCGTTTTCGTAGCTGGAAGTGGTCCAACTGATAGAAATTGGTGTTCGCCACTGTTGCCAGGTTCAAACGGAACTGCAAAAATATTAGCTGAAGAGCTTGCTAAGCGTGGTTACTTGACACTTCGATACGATAAAATGGCATCCGGTCCTTTAGCAAGGGAAAATCTCCCTAAATTCATGGGAAAAGCGAGCATGCAATCTCACATGGAGGAGTTGAAGGGTGGGGTTGAAACTGTTTTGAATGAACTTGGAAATAATTGCAGGATTTACGCGTTGGCAAATAGTGAAGGGGCTATCCACGCCGTAAATTACCAGATTGCGGAACGAGGCAAGCAGTTTGATGGAATGATTCTGACAGGAGCGCCTGGAAGATCTGTCGGCGAAATGGCTAGAAGCCAGCTGATAAATCAGTCCAAAGCACTACCAAACGCCGCAGAAATAGTGGAATACTATGACGCCTCAATTAATGCTTTTCTCGCTGGAAAACCGATTAGACACAATTCATCAATGCCGCAGGGGGTAGAGATGTTGCTTATGTCTCTGGAGAATCCTGCGAATCTTCCATTTTCCAGGGAACTTTGGGAGTACAGGCTATCTGACAATATCGCAAAGATAATGGTTCCAGTATTGGTGCTAATTGGAAAAAAAGATATCCAAGCCGACTGGCGGGTTGATGGTGGAGCACTGGAAGAAGCAGCGAAAGTCTCTCCGAAAGCTTCTTTTGTCTATCCAGAAAATGCCAATCATGTGCTGAAACATGAAGAACTTCCTCTGGATAAGCTCAGTGCCGATTATGTGGGCTCCCACTATAACTCCATGGAAGCAAAGCTAGATTCGGAAGCTTTCACGGAAATATTAAATTGGCTCGGGGGAAACGACGCCTGAGTAAATGATTAATTCTGCTATTTTTTCATCGCTTTTCTGTGGGCTATTTTCGACATGATCCGAGTCCACCCTTTTTGTAAATAGAGGTTGCGCAAAAATAAATAATGCTCCAAATCTTGTAGATGACATGAGATGGAGAAGGATAGTACCGCCAATTATTGGCGTAATTATTGTTGTCCTTATTGTTATTATTGGCAGTATTACACCCCTTGTGAGCATACTTAACCCGTCTAAAGGCGTGATACAGAATTCAAGAAACCTTGTAATATCTAATCAAACATATAACCTCCCTGGACTGCAAAATACAGTCAATGTGGTTCAGGACTCCAACGGTGTGTATCATATTTATGCTCAATCGGCTTCTGATCTTTATTATTCACTTGGGTTCATACAGGCAAAAAATAGACTTTTCCAGATAGAAGTATTTGGTCTTGAGGGAATGGGGCAGATGGGCACCTTCTTTGGACAGAGTTACCAGAACTATGACAGATTCCAGACAATGACAGGTGCGCCTATAACAGCAGAAATGGACTGGTCGACAGTATTTGGCAATCGTGCGACCAACAATACAGATGCCACTACCTCTACTGCTCTTCTTTCATATGCAGACGGCATAAACGCGTATATAAATTACTCTCAGGCGCATAACACGCTTCCACTTCTATTCAAGCTGCTTGGTGTTACGCCATATTACTGGACACCTGTTTACTCATTTGCTGTTCAGGAAATAATGGCTCAAACGCTTGAATTTGGAGACACCGGTCTTCAATTTTCCATGATATACAGTATGATTGGGAATGCAACATACAACCTTATTCCGACTTTTTCCCCCGTGCAATCGTACTATTATGCCGGTTATTCTGGCCAGGCTAATCCCAGTGTCCTGGCCGAGTCCCAGAATACCTATTCCCCAAATGCCACCGTTATTTCGATGACAAAGCTTCTTTTAAAGGAATTTGCGTACGATCCGCCGACCTACTTTCCCGTCAATGTGCCAGACCACAGCAATGAGATAGTTATAGCAGGCAACAGAACCAGCACCGGAAACCCGATACTCATGGGAGGTCCAGTACTAGGCTTCAGCTTACCGGCAATTTGGTTTCAGGTGCAGCTGGTGGCGCCGGGCATTGACGCATACGGCGTAGTCCTGCCTGGAGACCCTGCAATTGTTATCGGATTTAACAGCAACATTGCCTGGACGCTTACAGACACGCAGGCAATATCAGATGGCACATTTTTCTTTGTCCAGCAAGTTTCTGGCAACAGCTATTACTGGAACTCTACCATGCATCCTCTCAAGGCATACAGGATAAACGGCATGGAAGTTAACTGGACCAACCTCGGCCCGGTCATGGTTCAGAACGGCTCGATGGCCTTGGTGATGGACTGGATGGGTAACATGTTCTCGAATGATCTTGGCGCCCTTCTCAACATAATGACATCCTCCAACTGGAATGATTTCAGGAGTGCTCTTTCTATATGGAAGGCACCTTACCAGAACTTTGCCTTTGCGAACCGTACAATGATAGCAGACATATCCCCTGCATTCTACCCTATTTTTTCAGGGACAACATATAATCCTGGAGCAATTATGCCTGGCTCTGGCTCTGAATACATCTCCGGTTCAGTCCCGTACGACATGGTTCCCCAGGTCGTGAATCCAAGCGATGGCTACATCGTCAGTTCAAACCAGAGGCAGGTTGGGCCCGCATATCCATTCTGGTATGGCAATACAATGTCCTTTTCAGACGGTTTCAGGGCTATGATGGAGGTGAACTACCTGAATAACCATACAGGCATCTCCGTTCACGATCTATCGGCTTTTCAGCAGCATAACTATACAGACTATTCCGCACAGTTGGCTGTACCGAAGATAATGTCATATATTTCACATTCTTCAAATACGACACTGCAGCGTGCGGCCGGGATATTCTCCGGATGGAATTATAGCATGGAATCTGGCTCAACTGCTGCTTCGCTCTGGTTCTTCACTTACGAGTG
>JAJZKS010000166.1 GCA_021850835.1 Thermoplasmata archaeon | reverse complement strand
CCTTGTAGCAGGAGAGAGCGTTGTTTTCTACAGCAGGGGAATCTATGCTGCAGCAGTGGTCGAATCGGTGACCATCAAGACCAGGGGCATGACAGACACGTCGACTGGTGAGGACCATACGACACACTTCCTGATGTTTATTATGAAATCACCTCCAAAAGCAGAGGGAGATACGAAAGAAATAGTTCCTTCGGTGTCCATAGACCAGCACGCGGGAATTATGTTCAGAATAATGGGTACACCTATTGAATACTGGATAGATGGATTCGATCCTGAAACAAGGAAAGTAATCATCATCAAGAGAGCCAAGGAGGTGTACTGATGATTATCAGGGTGACCCTCAAGAACGGCAATGTCATGATGTTTGGGGATTCATATAAACCCTGGGAACAGGAGTTTCAGGAATATTGTTGGGCTGGTGCCAGGCCTTTCAATAACTTCTACCTCAAAGACCTGAAAATTGAGAAGGTCGAGTATTCTAATGAGAAATTTCCGTATTATGGTGGCCTGAAATGGGGCAGTGAACAAGTTATGGTTGAAAGGCTGAAGGAACAGGCAGCCTACGAAGGGAAAACCCCAAAGGACTACTCTAAGTACGTTTATGAACCCGCCACAAAGGAAATGCTGGACAAGATAGGGGAGTGCCTAAAGGACGGCTGGAGGCTTGCTTATTCCTATGGGATAGACTGGGTGATACCCAATGCCTAAGATACCTGAAGACCTGAAAGTTGGGGACTGGATCAAGCACAAGAAGATGTGGTCAAACGGCGAGTACTGGATATCTGAACTGAAAGTAACCAGAGTCGAAAAGATTGGCGACATTATGGTCTATGACGTTGAGGGGACTGCAGACATAATAGGTGGAAAAGGCAGCATGACCGTTCCCTGCAATGGTTTTTGCACCACTGATGTGGAATATGACGCAGTGGACACCATCAGGGTCGCCAAGACAGTTGTGGAGGCGCAGTAATGGCATCCGTCAAGGTAAGCAAGGATCAGAACGCGATACCCTCATCGCACTCTGACCTTTGCAAGTTCGATAACTGTGGAATACTCTGGGATGCCAAGGAGAAGAAATACTACCATCCATCGGTGGTAGTTTCGATGGTTTGCCATAATCCTGAACCACTGAAGGATGCCGAACACAAAGAAAGGGATATCTGATGACCGTCTCTACTATGAAAAGGTGCTCACTGAGCCCCAGGGAAATCAGGAGACACACAAGGGACTACAGGAACACGGTGAAGAACGATAGGACCCAGACATGGGAGCCTTACTGGAGAATTGTAAGAATAAGGCTGCCCAAACGCAAGGGAATGAAGAGTTTCGACCAGGTGTTATTGGGGATGGGGTTCAATGGCAAGCGTCAGTAAGCCTAAGATTAAGTTATCCAGACTTTACTTCATCGTAGTTCTCATCCTTGTGGCAAATGCCTGGAACTGGCTTCTATCATCGGTACAGTCTGCACCATATATTCAGGTTGACCCCGTTCTTTGGGAGATTTTCACCGGACTTCTGCTTTATACAGTTTACAGGTTCATAGTTTCCAACATCGCGGAGGTCACCAGATGAATCCCAATGACGTATCTTTTACAGACGTAGTCAGGATTGTTGAGGAACATTTTCTTGACACTGGCAGGAAATTCATTATCCGAAGGGCAGAATCAATTATGTTCAGCCCTGTTGGTAATTATTCAAGCATTGAAATTCAGGGCTTACTTGATGGTCTCAATGATGTCACTGTGGTGATCAACCTTGTACGAATGGGCAATGACGTGAAGGTCAGGTATGTGGTATCTGAAAGCACCGAGGTGAAACGGGCAGAGTTTCACAAGCCTTTGACAGAAGCTAAGAAGGTAAACGGCCCCCCATCTTCAGGAAAGATCTCTGTTCAGGAAAACCAAAAAGAACCGGAACGGGAACCTGACAAGATTCCGACCTTTTCAGGACCCATACAGCAGAGCCAGCTAAATCACCTGAAGGCTCTTCGTATACGGAAAACGCACAACCTCACTGACGAAGAGCTGAAGAAATTGTCAGTTGACCAGGCAGATGAATTGATAGAGAGCTGCACAAAGGCTCTCAAGAAGTAGTAAAACAAAAAAGGAGTGAAATAATTTGATTATAATTGATTGTGAAACAACGGGATTGGAGCCATACAGGCACGCCCTAGTTAGCATAGGGGCAGTACAGTATGAAGATCAGGAAAAGGAATTCTATATAGAAATGCGGCCGGCTGATGGGTCAGAGATATCGGATCAGGCTCTGGAAGTTAATGGCTATACAAGAGAGTATCTGCAGCGTATTGAGACTTCAACCTATGACGGGATGAGGCAGTTCAACAACTGGGTTCAATTGACAGAGAACCGCCTCCCAAGACATTATCTGGGGGGATTCAACACACATTTTGATGCCGGCTTCATCAACTGGTCATATGAGAAAGCAAAGATGGACAAGACAGGCATTCCCAATTTTGACTTTCACTACCTCGATCTCTATTCGGTTTTTGTGGCTAAGGTGGGAAAGAGAGGTCAGGGAACCGGGCTGAAAGGAGTCTGTGAGTACCTTGGGGTGAAACCGGAATCTTATCCGCACAATGCCCTAAACGGTGCAAGGAAGACGGCACAGTGCCTGAAGATACTGCTGGACGAGTTCTGATGGAACCATCAAAACATAGGTACCTCGACAGGTGGCTAAACAGAATGCTTTCCTGGTCGAACGGATTCTGGAAAACAACAGTTCCAGGGAGCGTTTTCAACCCATTGCGCAGAACAAGGAACTGGAAAGGTGAGGCTGATCCATACCTTATGCCAGTCAGGCAGAAAGTAGAGGACCTCAAATCGGAGATACGTAAGCAGCTGTCAAATCTCAATGATTTTTCCAAAGTCGAGAATGATTCTTCCAGAAAGCAAACTTGCGGAGTCTCGGGCTGTACCAATGAATGGCATACTTTTGGAGAGAAAGGAGCAATCTGCAGGGAACACATGCTGCTCTATCTGGACATAGGAATCTTGCTATACGGTGAAAAACCCCACAAAGGCGTTAATTCATATGATTGATGACATGGCAGGCTCAGGACATCTTATGCAACGCCTGAAAGAAAGGCTTCCCAGCGTAGAGGACACAGAGGACCTGAAATGACGAAATGCAGGAATTGCGGGAAAGAGATTTTCAGCAATCTCACATCCATGTCTTGTGACTTCCCTGGCGGATGGGCAAGCAGAAAAGGAAACTACATGTCTCCTTATTGCAACAGTGTTTACGGGGACATGACGACACATGAACCCCAGCCGGAAAACTGAATGGAGTTGAAGAAGTGAATTTCAAAAAAACTGACATAATTGGATACACTGGAATGGCCTTTACCGCCATTTCACTACTGATTCTCGGAAATTCCAGCTACCTTGGTTGGGTAGCTGCAATAATAGGGTCGCTGATCTGGGTAGTTTACGGGATTATCCTTAAATTGTACCCAATACTTGGAATCAACCTCATTCTCATTGCCATAGATGTCCGTGGACTTTTGCTCTGGACTGGTGTTCACTGAGATGATTGACCTCCAGCAATTCGATAACAGGGCAGGAGCCATCTTCAGCCCTGACAGGAAGTACCGCTACAGGCTGTGGAGGATGTGGGATGCGGATAAACCAGTTCTCGCCTTCATAATGTTGAATCCATCTCAAGCAGATAGTCAGATCCTCGACGCCACAGTCAGGAGATGCATAGATTTTGCAAAGCGATGGGGCTACGGAACTCTTGAAGTGGGAAACATATTTGCGCTAAAGAGCACGGATCCTTCCCTTTTATATTCTACAGAAGACCCAATAGGTCCAGACAATGATCAGGCGATATTGGATATCTACCAAAAGGCGGAATTAACCATTGCAGCTTGGGGATCCCATGGTGCACATCTTAACAGAGGGAAAGAAGTTCTCAGGTTGATTCCATGTGCCAAATGTCTTGTCCAGACTAAAGATGGACAACCAGGACACCCTCTTTACCTGAAATCAGATCTAATGCCAATTCCAATAAAATCAACCTCCTAATTTTTTCTTTAAAATTAGTACAACAGTATTAAAAAGACAGAAAATTATAAAACAAAGAACGCAGGGGCGGGAGGAGTGAAAGCCAAAAGCTTTGGAGTGAAAGCCTAATGGCAAACATGCCCGCCCCCAAAACCGAATGAGACATTCTTAATAAATCCTTTTTTGAGAATGGATATAGGGATGCGAAGTGCCTTTATGGGCATCTTGCAGGATTGTTGCATAACTCCAAGAGGATTTTTCCTGAGGATACACTACGGATGTCGTTCGTGCAGAACAACAAGTCAATAATTCACGGAACGAACAGTAAAAAAAGTATGCTCCATTAAATTTAGTCACTTTTCAGAGGTCAATAAAAAGAGTTCTTCCCGAAAAAACTTTTGTGATGATGGAAGTCTAAGCAATGAATCAAGGTTCATCTCCAAAAATTTGCCTCCTCCCAACCCCCTACTTCCGTTTCTTGATGAAATAGTACGCAACCAAGATAGCGGGCACTGTTAAGGCAGTGCCTATAAGAGCAAGAATGGTTTCATTTGATACTTTAACACCGGCTTTGGAATTTAAGTCCACCTGAAGTGTAATGCCTCTGCCTCCCTCAATAGTTGTGTTTTTGTAATATGTAACATATCCCTCTTCTTGGACAACGATTCTGTGGTTTCCGGGAATTACTGATACATTTAGGTAACCACTCAAAGTAGTCTTTTGCACTCCGTCAATAAGCACAGTGGCATTCTGCGGGTACACATACAAAGTGATGAAAGCATATGGTTCATACTTCACAGTGACAGTTAAGTTAGAACCTTGCACCTTGATGTAAGGACTGCCAAGA
>JAJZKS010000165.1 GCA_021850835.1 Thermoplasmata archaeon | reverse complement strand
CCATGCATATGGCAGTTTAATGCCTCCTCGAAAGGCCACCATATCTGAATTCAGGGAAGCATCAATTTCTGAATTCTTTGAAAAAAACAGGCACATACTGGGTTTTGACTCACCTCAGAAGTCTCTTTTCATGATAGTTAAGGAGGCCCTCGACAATTCCCTGGATGCCTGTGAAGAGCACGGGATACTTCCTGAAATCAAAGTTACCCTTGAAAAGTTGGAAGGGGAAGAATTCAACATAACCGTTGAAGACAATGGGCCGGGTATCGAAAGAAAGCAGGTACCCAATGTATTTGGGAAGCTTCTTTATGGCTCTAGGTTCCATTCCTTCAAGCAGTCAAGGGGACAGCAGGGTATTGGTATCACTGCAGCTATCCTCTATGGGCAGATAACAACAGCCAGGCCATCGCACATTAGGACGCGAAGGAAGGAAGATGATGTTGCCTATGACTTCATTCTGGGAATCAATGTAAAAGAAAACAGGGCTGATATACACAGTGAAAAGCCAGTGATTTGGGATAAGCCCCATGGTACCCTAGTCACAATTCCTGCCAAAGGAAAGTACCAGGTTGGAAAACAGTCCATTCTCGAGTACATGAGGGAATGTGCTGTTGCCAATCCTAACGCGTCCCTTGCCCTTCTAGATCCAGATGGCAAGACCTATGAAATCAAGAGAGTAACTGATGCGCTATCGACCCCTGCAGTTGCCATAAAGCCTCACCCCCTCGGTCTGGAACTGGGTGATATAAGCAGCATGGCAAAAAACACAGCTGCAGGTGACCTTGTGCATTTTCTAAGGGAAGACTTCAACAGAATAAGTGACAAAGTAGCAGATGAAATTCTGGCATTTTCCGGAATTCAAGAGAAGAAGAAACCATCAGAACTTTCGCTTCAGGATATCAAGAAGATCAGCGAAGCATTCAAAGCCGTGAAACTTATGCCGCCTCCCACAGACTGCCTTTCGCCGCTTGGGCCGGAGTTTATCAAGAAAGGGCTGAAGAGCGTTTACGAGGAGAACCATCCTTCTCACTATGGAAAACCAGTTTCCCGTCCCATCACCGTTTACAATGGAAACCCGTTTTCAGTGGAGGCGGGAATAGTTTACGGAGGCGATCTGCCTTCAGATCAGCCTGTAAGGGTGGTGAGGTTTGCAAACAAGGTTCCTTTGCTATACCAGCCAGGGGCTTGTGCCATTACCAGGGCAATATCAGAAATGGACTGGAGGCAGTACGGTTTTGATCAGAAGGGCGGACAGGGCGTCCCTTATGGGCCTGCCATCATATTCGTACATGTCTATGGAATAAGGATACCTTTCACATCTGAATCTAAGGAAGCTCTAGCCAATGTTGTTGAAATAACCACCGAAATTGGGCTGTGCTTGAGGTCCCTTGGTAGGGGAGTCAAATCCTTCCTCGGTAAAAAGGACAAGAGGGCTAAAATATATGAGAAATTCAGGCTAGTGAACACACTGATCCCGGAAATCGGCAAAAAAGCCTCAGAGATACTTGGCAAGGAAGTGCCAAATCTTGAAGCTGTTATTTCTAAGATCGCCAACGTGGTTTTTGTTACAGAGGAATACAGGAAGAGTGAAGTAGGAGTTGACATAGAAATGAAAATAATAAATTACACACAGAAAAACATATCAATGAACATCATGGCAGATCCACCTACTAGGGATTACGAAGGGCCTGAACTTAGATGGGAGATAACTGACCTCGAACCTGCAAAAGAATTTGCTGCCTCATTTTCATTGAGGGGGAGAATACCTGACTATCCCGGCACTAATTACTACTTTACAGGCATCGACCCTGTAAGGGTGCAGGGCGCAGAACCCCTCCCCGCTGATTTCGGTACCGAAACTGTAAGTGTGGTTGAAACTGATGTGGAAGGTGATGAGTAATGGCAGTTGACAATACAAGCAGAAAGCTTGAGGACATGGTAAGAAGCCTCTATTCAATGCTGGCATCAGGAGATATACCTGAAATCACCATGCCGTCAAGGAACAAGGAAAACATCGTTCTTGATCCAATGCTTTCTGTGTGGAGGTATGGAGAATCCACAGTTACCCGTTCAGGCAAGGCCGTGGATGGCGCTGAATACATGGTGAAACTGCTCTACATGGTGGATTTCATAAGGGAGATGATCAGGGAAAGCAAATCTTCAACCCTCAGGGAAATGTACTATATTTCAGAAGGGTGGAATCTGGGCAAATTTGGCACACAGGATGAATCCAATCTCATGGCTGAGGACCTTGAGGTACTCAGCGCTCTCCTAAGGGAGGATTTCAAACTAAGGCCAGAGGAGAACGGAGCTAGCATCATGGGAGACATAACAATTGAAGAGAAGACCAGGAAGGGGGAATTCAAGAAGATCAACTGCAGGGATGATGTAGGTGACGGGGGTTATGGGATACCGTACAGTGTGGAGGAAGACAAGCTAAGGATAAAGGACGTCAATGCGAAATTCATACTTGCAATCGAAACAGGAGGTATGTTTGACCGGCTTGTGGAAAATGGATTTGATGAATCAAACAATTGCCTTCTTGTCCATCTGAAAGGGCAACCAGCAAGGAGCACAAGGCGCCTCCTGAAAAGAATTAATGAGGAGCACAACCTGCCAGTCTACGTTTTCACTGATGGAGACCCATGGTCTTTCAGGATCTATGCATCAATTGCATACGGTGCTATTAAAACAGCACACATTTCCCACTATCTCGCAGTTCCGACTGCAGAATATATAGGAATAACGGCAAGTGACATACTGAATTACAAGCTCCCCACTGACGATCTCAGTGACAAGGATATAGCGGCCCTCAACGCTGAGCTCAAGGACCCAAGGTTCCAGTCTGAGCAGTGGAGGGATGAGATTGAAACCATGCTGAACATCGGGAAGAAAGCTGAACAGCAGGCATTGGCAAAGTATGGCCTTGATTATGTAACTTCAACATATCTTCCGGAGAAATTATCTGACCTTACGGGATTCACGTAGTGATGGCAATGAAAGTCGCTCTGGTTCAAATGGCATCTGGAACGGACAAGAAACGCAATCTCGAGACTTCTGTAAGACTTTTCAACGAAGCAATGAAGCACAAACCAGCACTCATAATTTTCCCGGAGTACCAGATGTTCTCGCCTGATTACTCAGATCTCGAAGGATTGCTTCAGAACTCTGAGACGCTCGACGGGAACTTCGTTTCAACATTCACAGAGCTTTCACGGAAGAATTCTGTAACTTGCCTTATAAATATTGCAGAAAAGAACTATGGGACCTTGAAGCCATTCAACGCCTCAATCCTCATAGATGATCTTGGAATGGTGGTTGGGAAATATAGAAAACTTCACCTTTTTGACGCTTATTCGCATCTTGAAAGCAGCCTGTACGAGCCGGGACGGGCAGCCATAGCTACAATAAGAGCAAAAGGGGTCGGCCTGGGTTTACAGATATGCTATGACCTAAGGTTCCCGGAGCCGGCAAGGCTTGTGAAATTGATGGGTGCACAGATCTTGTCATACCAGGCAGGATGGTATGCGGGTGAAAGGAAGCTGGACACGTGGAAGACACTGCTTCGTGCAAGAGCAATTGAGAACGGCCTATTTGTCGCTGGAACGGCTCAATGCGGTAAAGACTTCACAGGGCATAGCATGTTCGTGAGCCCCTATGGAGACATTCTCGCAGAGGCTGAAAATGATGAAGGAGTAATCGCCTTTGATCTGGACTTCGGTGTACTGGATAAATACGCTGCAGATGTTCCAATGATGAAGCAGAGGCGGAAGGATCTCTACGAACTTTCCGGGTTATAGTTCAGTCAGAAGGCCCCTTAGCTCAAGGTAATTGCCCAGGCTATGCTTGGCAGCTGTCGGGCCATCTCCTATGTGTATTGAAAATGCATCCGGGTTTTCCCTGTATGCATCTTCGTCAGTCAGATCGTCACCCACAATCATTGCAGGCCTACCATTCCTTATGCCACGTATGGCCTTGCCTTTATTTACACCCGGAATCCTTAATTCCACTATCATCTTTCCAAGGTAGAGTTCCATCCCAGTAGCCAAAGACAGGTTTTTCACCTCAGCGGTGAGCTTATCAAAAAGTTGTTCTGGCACATGCCATTTAGTGAACACAAGTCCCCCATCCTTGTTAATGATCTGAACACCGGGGTACTGGTTAAAAAATTCCTCTCTTCTGCTGTAAATGCTGTCACAGATCTCCCTGTATTTCTGGTAGTCTTTTACAAAATCAGTGGTGCCATCATCAAGGGATTTAACTGCCCCGTGAAGTGCAAGAACATTGAAGTCGCCACCCATAAACTCCCTGATTTCCCTGAGGGATCTCCCGGTTACTATGTAGGTGTCATATTTTCTCTTTATTCTTTCAAGTATATTCATGATTTGCTGATCGGGGTAGGACTCCTCAGGATTCTTTATGATTGGAACAAGTGTTCCGTCGTAATCAAGGAAAATTATTGGATCCTGTGGTGAAATTTTCCTGAATTCAATGAGTATTTCTGATGCTTTCTGCAGAACCATTGAGTTTCCTTTCCAGCATATCCGCTGTCGATGAGATTTCGGCCAGCCACCAGTTGATATCCCTCTTCATCACATTTTCCTTCATGCTTTCCAGCCTGAACTTTATTTCATTCTCATTCATGTGAAGCGCATCATGCAACTTGTCTGCAACCTCATTGAGATCATATGGATTTACCTTTAGTGCAGCTCCTAAGGAAAAAGAAGCGCCGGCAAATCTGGAAAGGATCAGCACCCCATTCCTTGTTGCGGCCACAAATTCCTTGCTCACAAGGTTCAGTCCATCAATGAGGGGTGCAATCAAGGCTACATTGGCTGATCTGTAGTAGTTCATAAGCTGCCTATCTGTGACT
>JAJZKS010000164.1 GCA_021850835.1 Thermoplasmata archaeon | reverse complement strand
TCGTTAGACGGGTGCAATCTGGTCAACTTCTGACTGATGAAACAGACTTTGTAAAAACGTTCCTTATCCAGTGTCACATCGAAAATTTGCCATTTCAGATCAAACTGGGTCATGAGTTCGTTCCCCACAATATTTGAAATAGCCTCAACAATTAAAGCGCCATCCCTGCCTGGTACTTTGAATGTTATCTCAAGTCCTTTCTCCATCTTTATCAGTTAATTGCTGGTATAAGGATTTCACTACAATAATTTGCCGCAAAAGGCCCAATAAATTCCCTTAAGAAACCCCGGACTATCTCAAAATCTGGTTAGCTCTGGAAGGTTTTTTCTCTTTTGCTTTTTGAAGATTGCCAAGAAGGAATCTATTTATTAGTTTTGAACACGAGAGAAACATATATTATGCGGAAATGAAAGGAGTTTAAGAGTTAGCCACTGTAGTTTTACTTGGGCCAATTCTTGAACTGCCATAATTTCTCCAATACTAAAGTTTCCTTCTTATGTTTCTCCTAAGTCCTTTCTCAGGTGGCTGATTATGTCAGTAAACCCTATGAAGAGCAGTATTGTTCCTATTATTCCTAAGAATAAGGTAAGGATTGCTCCAACCTTAACCAGTGAGTTGTTGAAATGGGTACCCACTCTGAACAGGCCAACAAGAACCATTATTATGCCAACAAGAAGAATAATTGCAGCAATCAGGACCAGGAATGCAATTCCCAGAATAGCTCCAGCTTCAGATGGAGAAATACTTGCCGGAGTTGTCGTGTTTCCGAGGCTAATCGCAGGCAGCACTATTGCAAGAAGGCCTATTACGCCAAGGACGACGAGGATCATTCCGATAAACTCAAGTATAGCTCCAGTTCTTCCAACTGAGAACTCTGAACCTAGCGATTTCAGAACCACAAATCCCCTGTAAAGCATGAAAACCCCAATAAGGGTCAATACCGCAGATACTATTAGCGCAATCTCGGAATAGGCGAGCAAAGTGCCAACATTTGATGTGTTAAAGGATGCCCCGCCGAATGCTGCCCCTAGTGGGCCAACAAGGTAACCATATGAAAAGCTTCTCAGAAAAACAAAATCCAGAGCGATACCAGCTATTAGAGACAGGAAACCGACTATTGTGTAGTATCTTAGATTTATTACTCCCTGCAGGTAAAGACGATTCTTTTCCGCCGTGTCCGGGGAACTGCCAGCAGAGATCGTTAAAGGAGCACCGCAGGTAATGCATGTCTGTGCTGTGTCATCATTCTCAGACCCACATTTAGGACAGAATTTTGCCATGAAAATCCAAGCCTTAAAAGTATTAAAATTTACCCATTATTTTATAAAAAAACGAAAAATTATGTTTTCCTGTTTTCCCGGTTTATTTAGCGGGAGGTAATAGTATTCACCCCTGGAGAACAGACTATCTGGCTTTGGCGCATATAACAGGAGGTGCCTATTCGAGATTAGTCATCCCGTCGCCCAAGAGAGATCAGACTTACCTTGTCCAGCTACCCATAAACATTTCCCTAACAATAACCCAAAGCTTCAGGCATTTCATGCTTGAATTAAATGTAAGTTGCAGTTCCCTTCAGTTTCAGTTGGTGAAACTATAGACTTATAGGCAATTTCCATAATTGCCCTGCATGTGTAATAATCCAGCCTTCGCCTTCTGATGCCGTTCTTCATATTACCCTTGAATGGCGAAAGCAGGATGTCATCTGTATCCTTGCGGTATTTTTCCAGAATCTGGTTGCAGGCCTCGATGAATGGCTGCAATATGCCATCAGGAATTTCTGCATCAATAACAGTAATGATTCTGGAGCTGGCCTTTATTTTACTCATGTCATAGTCCAGTTCATCCCTTTTCGTGAATCGAATCTTCCTGCTGGGATCTGTAGTGTCCACGGCCCTCAAGCCAATATTGCCTATGGTGGAGTTGAACCTGATCCTCATTTCGTTCGAGGGATGTAATCTCTTGGCTTCGAGATCACCTAGGGTGGAACTGTAATGGCCATTCTTGTATACCTTTACATTCTGCGGAGGCTTGGAAATTCCATCGAAACAGGCTACACAAACTGGACTTTCAGTCTCTGTGAAAGGGTTTTCCTCCAAAATATTTATGGAATACAGCCTCTCTTTGGGAAATGGAGAGTTGACAAAGGTCTCAGGCACTATGGCAACAACGTATTCCTGTGCCTCAAGCATCTTTGACAGCGCAAGTAGGTAAAGGTCATCAAACCTGGTCTGCTCAAAATAGTGTTTCACTCTGCCATAGATGTGCCTTCTCTTTGCACTGTAGTTTGAAAGATACGGCGGATTTGTTACTATTATGGCATTTTGTACTGTGGGAATTCCAGATAGGCTGTCATTGAATTCCCACCCGAGGGATTCGTCGATGTCCATCCCCCTGAAATTCCTGTACCCCAAATTCTGAACTGCTTTCAACAGGTCTCCAGATCCGGCGAAAGGATCGTACACCACCGAGCACTGCGACTCCAAGATGAAATTCCTGATGTTATCCTTCATCCAGACACTGCCCTTGGTAAAATACTGGCCCAAACCTCTTTTCTTTGAATCCGGATTCATTGACGTGAACTTAAACCTGAAATTGCCTATAAAACTCTCCTAATTCCCTTCTTTAGCCTATGTGCCAGGAAATGTAGGCCATTATGGCATTGGCTTCTTTAGAAATTTTCAGAATTCAAATAGGGAATTCATGAGGAGAGGAATACCTCATGGATTGCAATTACGTTCTCCCCTGCAAAGGCTTCCTTGGGAAGGTTATCTCCCGAATGTGCTTTCCGGAATGCATCACTGTTCATCCAGTTCTGGAAATGCTCCATTGATTCCCAGTGCGTCATAACAACATATTCATCCCCCTTTATGGGCCGGAGGACCTCGTTCCTGACAAAACCGGGTGTTTCATTAAGATGGCTTTCCCTTTCCTTGAAGAGCTTTTCAAACTTTTCCCTGTATTCCTTCTTCACAGGAATCCTGTTTTCAACAACTATCATACATTGACAGGCAAACCTTTCCATAAATAGTTATTCTAAATTATGCTTTAAAGTATGGCGTTACTTGCCAAGATGGTTCACTGTCTCTTTTCACCAATATATTATTTTCAGGCATTTCTGGTTGGCATAACTGACCTTACTCAAACGCCCAAATGCAATGGAAGAGACCTATATGGTGCTCAGTTCCCCTGTGTCCAGGTGGTAAAGTGCGGCCCCTATGATTAATTCCCCTGATTCACTGCGTTTCCTGATAATCTCACTGTGTAGAAGTTTATCTGCCTGCCTCAGAATATTTTCCCTTATGCAGGTTTCTAAAGTTGGGTTTTCTTCAGGTATCTTTGAAATTGCGCCATATATATCTCTCACAAGTGATGCTAACCCTGGACCCTCCGGCAAAGGGTTTTTTCCTCTAAGAGAATTGTAGGCTGCAGTAACGGCCCCGCACCCAGTATGCCCGATTACTAGTATTCTTTTGGTGCCAAGGATGTCTACAGCAAACTCAACTGAACCAATGACCGTTTCATCCACCACTTCCCCTGCGATCCGTATTTCGAATAAATTGCCAAGTGGGGCATCAAGAATTAATGAAGGGGAAACCCTGGAATCAGAACATGAAATAACTATGAATTTCGGGTCCTGAGAACTCGCAAGTTCCCTGAAGTCCCTGTTTGTCAACCTGAACCGGGCGTTGCCTTCCAGTAGAGGTAGAAAATCCTGCCTGCTCGTTTTCCAATGAACCATCTTTCCTGGTTATGGCAAAATATGAATAAAATTTCTCAGTTTTTTTCAAATTCGAAATGTAAGCCACGCCACCCTGGCGTCTTTAAATATAGACTAATATTTCAGGCTGTCTCGATGGGCCAGGATGAACATGTTTAAATTGCAGATTATCTAATTCAGTTGTGCCTTACACCCACTTGACCGGCGTGGAGCAAAAACTGATGATAATGTATAGGCCACCAGAAGGGTTCAGGTGCAAGAACTCACAATGGGATTTTAGGAGAAGTAATTCCCTCTACAAAGGAAGGTTCTTCCAATCCATCAAATCCTTGTTGTTGAGTGACCTAATCTCAAGCTTTTCTAGCAAATCCACGAAGAGGTCATCCCTTATGGAGTTTGCGTACACTTTATCCTCGGTGTGCCTGAATAATGCAGAGGTAAGGGCTCCGACAGCAATTATGGTGCCTAGCCTCGCAGCATTGTTGGCATCGTCTTTGATTTCCGGCCGGAAATCCTTGGTAAGTTCATTTCTCTGGAGATCTTTAAGAAAATCGTCAACAGTTTCTTCCAGAAGTTTGCTGTGCTCTTCTGCGAGAACCACCCTAACCTTGTATGTTGGAACAAAATCAATGTGGTCACCTGTAACTTTGAACCAGTTCTTCGCGTCTGATTCGAAGAACACATCCGCAAGAGCCTGGGCGGTCTTCTTGGGATGCGAAAAGTCAATGCCATTGGTAAGATCGTAGGTTACAAGTGAGCCATCATCTGATACTTTCCTGCGGGAAACAATTGCCCGTGTTAGCTGATCATCTGAGTTCATCTTCTGCAAATACTGAAAAACCATATAAGTACATATCGTGACTTGAAAAACTGGCTACCATTGCTTCCATTATTGCAGGATGCATTTTGCGCATTTTTCACGTGCAGCTGGCATATTAATAACCTATGAGGAATAGGAAAGGCATGGGAGACCCCTTCACCGTGTTTCCGGAACTTGAAACAGAAAGGATCAGGCTGCAGCAACTCACAATTGGGGACCTTGATGTTATGTACAGCATAAAATCCAATCCGATGGTCACAAACCAATATGGCAGGGATCCGCACACAGCAATTTTACAGACAGAAAAATGGATCGAGGTAATTGCAGAAGATGAACTC
>JAJZKS010000163.1 GCA_021850835.1 Thermoplasmata archaeon | reverse complement strand
TGCGTGGCACTGGAATTGCCGATTGAATTCAGAAGCGGGAAGATAAATGCAAGGGCAGCGCCTAACCCGATAATTGCCATGATTATGCCAACAATGAGCAGGGTGGTACCTGTCAATGGTGTGGAAAGAGCTGAGGTAAATTCTGTCGAAGAATGGGTGGATAGTGTATCCGCAATAACTGAACCTGAAAAGATTGTGTACTGCAACGGCAGCCGTGCCGAATACGAAAGGATTATTGGAGAGATGGTCTCTGATGGCAGTCTTATCAGGCTGAACCAGGAAAAGTTCCCGGGAGGGTACCTTTCCAGAAGTGACCCCAGGGATGTTGCTAGAACGGAAAAATCAACTTTTATCTGTGCCGATGACGAATCATTCGTCGGCCCACTGAATAATTACATGACACTCAAAACTGCAGAGTCCATTGTTGGAAAGCTGATGAAAGGTTCCATGAAGGGCAAGACTATGTACGTTGTCCCATATATAATGGGCCCTGCAGATTCGCCAAACTCAGAAACAGGTGTAGAGATCACCGACAACCCATATGTGGTGGTGAACATGCACATAATGACAAGGATGGGGGATGTGGCTATGGAAAAGATCCGGAGTTCTGGGGATTTCGTCCGGGCAATACATATTTCAGGCACTCTGGACCCTGACAACAGGTATATCCTGCACTTTCCCTGGGAAAGACTTGCAATAGACGCCCATGTAATAAGCATAAACTCTGCGTATGGAGGAAATGCTTTGCTCAGCAAAAAGTGCCATGCCCTAAGAATAGCATCTGTAGAAGCAAAAAACGATGGATGGATGGCAGAGCACATGCTCATTCTTGAGATAGAGAACCCTGATGGAAAGAAGTACTACTTCGCGGCGGCTTTTCCCAGTGCCAGTGGAAAGACAAACCTAGCCATGATACGCCCTCCTGAAGAGTACGCAAAACAGGGATGGAAGGCAAAGCTCATCGGGGACGACATAGCATGGATGCATGTGGGTGAAGATGGGAGGCTCTATGCGATTAACCCAGAGAACGGTTTCTTTGGGGTAGTCCCGGGAACAAATGAAAATACAAATCCAAATGCGATGGAAAGCGTCAGGAGAGACACGATCTTCACTAATGTTGCCCTTACTGAGAATAATGAACCATGGTGGGAGGGCCTTCCTCCACCAAAGGGAGAACTCATTGACTGGACAGGTAAACTGCATTCCCCCTCTACAAGGCAAAAAGCTGCACACCCCAATTCAAGGTTCACCACTCCCCTGAAAAGGTATCCTAGCCTCTCAGGCGATTTTGAGAACCCTAGGGGGGTTCCACTGACTGCCATTCTGTTTGGTGGAAGAAGGGGTGACACGGTACCTTTGGTCTACGAAGCCTTAAACTGGAAGCATGGTGTCTTTCTAGGCGCCACAATGGGGGTGGAGCAGACTGCTGCAGCCGAAGGGCAGGTTGGCGTTGTGAGGCGAGACCCAATGGCTATGAGGCCTTTCTGCGGCTACAACATTTCTCATTACTTTGAACACTGGCTCTCCATGGAGAAGAAAGCGTCAAGACTGCCGCTTATTTTCTACGTGAACTGGTTCAGAAAGGATGAAAAGGGCAAATTTATCTGGCCTGGCTTCGGGGATAACATTAGGGTACTGGAGTGGATTATTGGAAGAGCTGAGGGTACCGTCCCTGCTGAAGAAACACCATTGGGATATATGCCGAATGCTGATTCGTTCAATTTCAATGGCCTCAAATTAACAAGGGAACAGAAGGAAAAACTGTTTAACATAGATTATGAGGAGTGGAGTTCAGAGATTTCTGAAATAGAGGAATTCATCAGGTCCCTTGGAAAGGACCTCCCGCCTGAAATCAAAGATGAGTTGAATAGCCTTCGGGAGAGAATGGGTACCTGAAATTAACTTTCCACCACTATTGTTGGCACAATTTTCCATTTTTTTGACCATGTTTAATTGGTTTAAGTTAATGGCTTAAGATAAATTAAATAAAATTTGTCCATTATATATGGTGCTGGACCGCTAAAGCGCGTACTTTGTTCTAGCTTGGCTAACAGTTCAATCCATGATCTTAACTGCCAACGTTCAGAATGGCTGATTCTTTGCTATAAAAAAGGAAAACCATTGGTAATCCCAATGATCAATTTCGCCTGTAATTGCCGTTTCTTCTGTTATTTCCACCTTGGTTGTTGCTTCTTCTCGGAGGCCTTCTGTCCCCAGAACGGTTAAAATTCCTGTTTCCTCCGCCGCCGTTGGGCCTTTCCCTGTTCCGGTAATGGGAATATCCAATGTCCCGGCCTACTTCGAGATATGGTTCCTGGTTGAGTTCGATCCTCATCATGTGGATTTTTACGGCCCTTTCAATTGATTTGATGGCGTCCATCTCGTCCTCATGTATGATGGTAAAGGCACTTCCAGCGTTTCCCATCCTTGCTGATCTTCCTACCCTGTGCACATATACAAAGGGCTCACCAGGCAGATCGAAGTTGATTACATCGGTGACATCTGTTATGTCGAGACCTCTTGCAGCTACATTGGTTGCAATCAGGAACCTGCTGCCATTTCTGAACTCAGCGAGCGCTTTTTCCCTCTGTGCCTGGGTCAGGTCACCGTGTATTACTGTTGCATTGAGGCCCTGGCTTGCAAGGACGTTGTAAAGCCTGTCGGCTCCCCTTTTTGTCTCTGCAAATATAATTGATTTTCCGGGGTTGTACTCATTGATGTATGCCATCAGTGCGGGCACTTTCCTAGAACTGCTTGAAACAGCAAAACTGTGGGATATGGTGTTCACAGTCATCTGTTCCTCAGCTCCTACCTTCAGGAACTGCGGGTTCTTCATGAACTTCTTTGTAAGCTTGATTATCTGATCAGGTATTGTGGCAGAAAATAGCATTGACTGCTTTTTCTTGGGTATCTTTGAAACTATGAGTTCAATATCCTCTATGAAGCCAAGATCAAGCATTACATCAGCCTCATCTAACACCAGGAACTTTATGCCTGAAAGGTCAAGTTCGCCCCTCTTCATGAGGTCGATGATCCTCCCAGGTGTCCCGATGACTATTGATGGGTTTCTTCTCAGCTCTTTGATCTGGTTCTCTATGCTTGCTCCACCGTAAACTATGGCACTTTTGACTTTGCTGTGGACTGCCATGTTCTTTGCCACATTGAAAACCTGCAGCGCAAGCTCCCTTGTTGGCAGTATAATCAATGCAGCCATTCTCTCGCTGCTCTGGGTTGAATTAAGAATTGGCACCAGGAATGCCCCTGTCTTGCCAGTTCCAGTCTTTGACCTTACTATAAGGTCATTTCCCTGCATTGCCAGGGGAATTGCTTTCTCCTGAACTTCTGTGGGGTTTGTAAAATTCATCTCATTAAGCGCTTCTAAAATTTCACTTTTTAATCCAAAACTATCGAAACTCGTCATTTTTACACTCTTGCGTTCTAAACTAAGAATTATTTTCTATTCTGTGTTTTATCCTGTTTGGTTAATTCCATCGTCATATTTAAGGTATAATGTGCTGAAACCTGCCATTATAAATTGAATATATTCCATCGGAAAAAAGTAGCTCTTTAATTTACATTTGGACCATTGTTTTTCCCGATTCTGCCGACAAGCCGTCGTTTATTTTCACATAGCATATGATCAGTAATATTCCAGGAACAATGCCTCCAAATATGAGTTCAACTATTCCCAAAACCAGTGACGGATCCTGGGCCGTGCGCGGTTTCCCCTCCTTGATTCTGGCATAAACCATCACATAATTCAGGATCATAAATATCAGGGGAAGTATTATTAGGGGCAGGAATAGTAGCCCAAACAGGAAGCCCAGCGCATCGAATAAAATTGCGACAAGTGCAAGAGTGGCTGCAGTTTCCAGGTGCCTGTTCATTGCATAGCAATAATTTGATTTATTTACATTTTTAGATCGGCTATCAGTTGGGCTTTCCATTAAAATGAACTCTACAGCAAAACAATGTTATACCATGTTTTGGTTTCATGGACATGGTCACAAACTGTTCGATCTGTGACGGAAGTGCAGACGAAACATTTTCAAGGAAAGAGCTCTGGCGAAACGATCGCTGGAGGCTCACTTTCAGTACCTTTAAGGACGTGTTTGGGTTCTGTTACCTCGAACCAATTCGCCACATAAGGTATATTACAGAACTTGATGGCCGCGAAGCCGATGAATTCGGTTCAGTCCTTTCACACATTACTTCTGCCCTCAGGGCCGCAACGGGAGCAAAGCTTGTTTATGTATACATATACGGCGACCACATCCCGCACCTTCACGTTCACATGGCCCCTCATATGGATGGGGACCCGTTCACCGATGAAGTGGTCAAGCCAGGTGTAAACCTGAGCAACGAAACTGTAGGAGATGAAGTTGCTACGGGGTTTGTCAGATCGGTGAGGAATTTCCTGTTGACTTCAATATAGTCCCAACTCCAGTTATGCCTTACGAGATACTCATCATTGTTTGATGAAAATCAGGCTGATTTGACGTGTAGAAGCAGTGAGATGAGGTCAGATGCCTCTTTCCTGGTGAGTTCATTGGTATAATCTTTCCCACACGCGCTTAGGAAGTTCCTGACGGCCATTCTCACCATGGGGCTATTCTGTAGCCTGGAAATGTAATTGATCTGGCTTGGTGTGAGCACATCCTGAAATACCATGGCTAAAAATGTGCTTTCTATATCTCAAGTTTAGGATTAAACAAAAAAATGAGAAAATGAGCAGTAAGCCTGTGTTTAACGCCTTCTCACAAGTGCTGCCCCAACGCCAATAACGGCAAGGGCGGCCGCAAGGGCACCAAGGGCTTCATAACCTGGCAATTTGGATTCTGGCTGGGGTATCATTGTCAGGTTAATTGACAGGGTTATGTTCTGTCCAGATGTCAG
>JAJZKS010000162.1 GCA_021850835.1 Thermoplasmata archaeon | reverse complement strand
TGATTGTATGTTCCCAGAATCATGATCAGATAGGGAACCGTGCCCATGGCGAGCGCCTCATATCTATTGCCGGGGAAGGCAAGGCCAGGCTGGCAGCACTTCTCACAATAATGTCACCGTTCACGCCGCTTCTCTTCATGGGGGAGGAGACAGGCGAGCGTTCACCATTCCTCTTCTTTATGCAGACCGAGGACAGTGATTTTGCAAGGGCCGTCTACCAGGGAAGGAAAGATGAATTCAAGAGGTTCAGGTGGAACGACACCCCGGATCCATCCAGCTTTGGCACGTTCCTGGAATCAAAGATAAAATGGGATAGGCTAAACGGAAAGGATGCCGGCGATTTCCTGAATCTCTATTCACGACTGATTTCGCTACGGAAATCATATGTTTTGCCAAGAAGGGATGAATTCAGTTGCAAAATGGGCAAGAACCGAGTACTGGAGATCATGTACGGAAAAGGGCTGCTGATGTTGGCCTCCTTCAATGAAAACACAGTGGTAATGAAGGCTCCCGACAATGGCTGGAAACTGGTTCTGGAAACCTCGAATGGGGGAAACACGGTTCGAAGAACTGCAGATACCGGAACTTTTGTTCTGGAGCCATTCAGCGGTGCAATATTCATCAACGAGGAAACTTGAGTTCCTTGAGGATGTGGAGTGGGGAATGATCAACAATCCCATGCACAGCATCCAGCCTCAAGGCATCAAACCTGAATTCCGAGAGCCAGAAGATAGCATTCTGGAGAATGTATTCCCGTATACCGTCAGAACCCGGCCCGTCCAGGTTGAAACAGTTACCCCATGGAGTGCTATAACCCGTGTTATGGTATTGGGCATACTTGTCAAGATAGTTGCCCAAAGGGCCGCTGTGGTTGTATACCACATCGAGAACTGCACACATGCCTCGGCCATGGATGGCATCCACAAGATGCTTCAGTTGATCTGGGGTCCCATAACCAAAGTGTGGGGAGTAGAGATAAACTCCATCGTATCCCCAGTTCCTGCTGCCGTAAAATTGCGCAACTGGCATTATTTCCACTGCAGTAACACCGAGGTTTGAAAGATGCTCCAGGCGCTGTTCCATACCAGAATATGTTCCAGGTTCTGTGTAGGTCCCCACATGAACTTCCTCAATGATGTATTTCTCAACGGGAAGGCCTGTCCAATTATTGTTTATCCAGCCATAGGAATCCATACCAATCAGCTGTGATAACCCACCTATGCCATCCGGCATGAAACGTCCTCCCGGGTCAGGATAGGGGCCTTCCCCATTTACCATAAAACCGTAAAGGGAGCTTGTGAATTCCAGGCTTATTTCTGTTTCCCAGAAGCCTTCGTTGGTTTTCTTCATTGATTTGATCTGTCCGTCAACCCATAGGGATACTTCCTTTTCAGGCGAGAAAGTGGCGATCCTGAAATTGTTCCCTTCTTTCGATGGGGCGAAGCTGTATTTTGGTTCAGACATATACCTAAAAGGCAGGAATTCAATATGTAATTATTCCTGCAATGGGCTTATTTTGACACGAGTACACTGAATGGAGTCGATTCGAAAAGTTCGCCAGCCTTTATCTCCTGCCCCGGGGACAGCTTGAATAACCTCTTGTTGAAAACGTCCTCAAATGTGCCTGAAATTGACTCCGGTATTGCCAGGGAAGTGTCACCCCACAATTCGTTCCCTACAGGAAGCTTTTGTCTTCCCATTGCGACAGTAAGCCTGGGCACAGCAACCAAAATGGTTTTGCTTCCATCTTTGCGGGAAAATGCCACCACATTGTCACTGAACACACCCTTGGTTGACATTGGCGAGTAACTCCCTTTAAGGAAGAGATTGGGGAAGGAGTTTCTGAGGTTCAGTAATTGGGATGTAACGAGAAGTTTGATCTTTCCGTCCTGATAATTCCTGAGATAGCTTTTAACGATCCCGTGGTTTTCCAGGGATTCCTCCATGATTTCCTCGAGCAGGGACGACATACGGTGGAAATCTACCTGTCTTCTGTTATCTGGGTCCACGAAGTTCAGGCACCAGATCTCAGTACCCTGGTATGTGTCTGGGACCCCCGGGGAAGTTAATTGTAATATCTTTTGTGATATGGAGTTCAGGAATCCATGGAAGGAGACAACATCGTGAAGGCTCCAGAATTTATTTGCAAATCCTCCTTTTAACCTGCTTTCCAGCAAAGAGTCGATAAATTTTTCCACGTTCTGCTCATATTCCATGACCGGATGATCCCATCCCGTGTTTGCTCCTGATTCCCTTAGGGCTTTCGTGACGTGGCCCAGCAGCCGTTCCCTGTAACTGCCAAACTCGCCCTGAAAAATGGGAAATGAGCCAAGAAGGAGTTCGTAGATATAATATTCCTCATTTCTGGATATGCTACTGCCATTCCTCTCTAGCTCTTGGAGAAACGGGTTGTTGTCATGCATTTGCCATATTATGGTCTCCCATTCCTCAGGCACTTCAGATATGACGTTTATTCTCGCCCTGATATCCTCACTTATCTTTGTGTCATGAGTCGAAAGTGCATTCATGGACAAGGGATGCTTTTCCATTCTTTTCAGGTTGAACATGTGGAATTCGGATGGGGAATGGTTATGCCTGAATGGGTTCATTCCCACCTCATTGAGGGAAATGAGCCTGCTGTAGCGGTAAAATATGGTGTCCTCCACAGATTTGGCGAGAACGGCAGGCATGTATTGTTGAATCTGCTGCAAGGCTTTGAGGGGTTCCTCTCCCTTCGAATACCTGCCCATGAACATTTCAATGGCGTCCAGTTCTAAGCCAAGTTCGGGTGCAGTCGACCGGGAATGATTTATTATTGACCTGAAAATGGAGATTTCTGTTTCAGGCCCTTTTCTCATGGTTATGTAAGTCCTGTACACCGGGGTGTTTGAAAGTATCTCCCTAATAGCCTGCCTTAAGCCTGCAAATGTCAGGTCCACACCGTACGCCTTGTTCTTCATTTCCTTCATGAAAGAGACAGTCAGTGTGTCCAGGACTGCCGGGAAAAGAGTATCAATGATATTCAGCTTTGTTGAATGCACGGTTCCGGATTCCTCAAATTCCATGCCTGAAAAATTTCCATATATTATGTCCAGGCGCAGCGCATTCTCGTTCGAGCATGCCAGTGATGTTACCTGGCTCAGGAAGTCATAACCTGATGTGCCTTCCGCCTGCCATTCTTCATTCAGCATTTCCCTTTCCTCAAGAATTTTTTCAACAACAATGTAGGTGCCGTGCGATTGTTCCTTCAGTTTTCTTAAGTATTCCCTAGGATCAAACAAACCGTCAATGTGGTCAATCCTCACACCTTGCATTGAGCCGGATTTGAGCAGGGAAAGGATCTTGCTGTGAACAAAGTTAAACACATCTCGGTCTTCCTCCCTTAAACAGATCAGTCCGTTAACCGCAAAAAATCTCCTGTAATTGATTTCATTAGCCGAAGTCGGCCAGTAGCGGAGTTGATAATTCTGGCGTGAAATTACCTCGTGAACGGCTTCCCCGTCATTTGAAACGAACTTCATCCTTTCATTGAGTAAGTCAGTCAGGCGTGATCTTTCATTTTCAAATTCCGGGCCCTGTCGCACAACCTTTCCTTTTTCATTGCCCCACAAAAGTCTTTGCGCATCCTTGGAAAGGTCCGGGCCAAGGAGCAATTCATAGGATTTCTCGGAAATAGGAAATTCCTGTCCATTGTACCTGAGAACTGGTTTCCTTCCAAGTGCAAAGGAGAATTTCCCATCTGATAGCTCTCCTAAGTAAGGCCTTTCGAGGATTGGCAAGCACAACTTACTATGCGGGAATCCCCTATGGTCCCAATCTATGTCGAATAGTTTTGCAAACCTTGATTCCTGGCCCTTTTCCAGAACATCCCATAAGTAAGGGTTCCGTGTGTCCATGGCCATGTGGTTTGGCACAAAGTCCTGGATCCACCCTATGCCTTCTTCTGAAAATTCTCTAACACAAACCATGAGATCGCTTTCCCCACCGAGTTCTTCCCTTATCATTGAAAAATCTGTAACGTCGTACCCATGTGCGCTTCCCGGCACTGCCTCCATAACAGGAGAGGCATAAACATGAGAAATCCCCAGGTGTTTCAAATAGCTTGAAAGCAGGCTTGCATCTCTGAAAGTGAAGTAAGGTGAAAACTGAATCCGGTAGGTTGAGTTGATAGTATTCGAATAGTCCATCATGGAACATGACGGCTTCATTTTTTATTTTTCATTCATGATCAGCAGAAAAAGAACCACTACTGTCCAAGCAGATGGTATTGGACAATTATTAAGTAAACATGGAGAACAGGCCTCCTCCATCTTGAACAAGAAAAGGAAAGGGTTTTATGGGTTTTAGGTTCACTTTAACATTCTGGGGTATATTCGATTGAAAAAAGGGGGAAGTGACAAGAAAGATACCTCAAAAAAATCCTGCCATATCAGTTGCTGGCATTCACACCCAGTCAGGTTAGCATGAACAAGGCTCTTATAATGGCGATTGTAAATCTCTCCCTGTTGGTAATGGTGGTGTCGCTGATCGCGTATCTAACACTTTGTTATGTCTATTTGACAATTCTCGCGGTATTCGTCCTTTTTGTATTTACGAACGAAAGACTCTGGCGTCGTGCACAGGATGGGCTTATCACATCGGGATATATCTGATTAATCATAGGCTGTGGAAACTGTGGCAGCCACCTCAGAGTCTTGAGTTAGAGACTGCAAATTCGTTCTAATTATTATCCCGTTTTCTTCTTTTTTAACAATCTCAAAATTTGTAAAGCTTTTGGAGTACACCCTCGTAATAAGAAAAGTTCTAAAATAAATGGAGTTCTCAAGGATAGATCTTACCATTAGTTTGAGGAATCATCTTTCCAAATCCGATTTCTTTAACTCCCCACATACTCGATGAATTAGGCCATCCTACTACCTGCAATCGAAAAA
>JAJZKS010000161.1 GCA_021850835.1 Thermoplasmata archaeon | reverse complement strand
ATAAGGATCATAATGGCAACTCAGTTCTTGGGCAGGGAAAATCCACAGCTGGAAAGCATACTTTCCAACGTTGGGTGCGTAATTTCTTTTTCCCTTGGTTTTACTGAGGCCAGAACAATCGCTTCGAACTTTTTCAGCGGCCCGCTGGAGACAAGACTCCAAAATACACTGATGTCGCAGGGACCACGAAGAGCCGTCATATGGGCAAGAAACTCAAATGGCAATCATGGCCCGCTTTCGTTTATTCCTGATTTATTTATTCCACGTGATGATGGGGTTAATTTGGATCAGCTGAGGGAACGCTCCGTAATGAAATACGGAACAAACATTACCAGCATACCTGAAAAAACTTCTGTGGACCTTCATCAGTACCTCATAGGCCAGGCTGCTGCTTTCTTCGGAAACCATGGATTGTTCATGGACACAGGAATGAAGATGGGAGTGAAAATACCTGATGGCGTTGTGGACATGGGGGCATTCAGGATTATAGTGGAAGCTGAAGTTTCAGACCTTGTAAACCATTCAAGAATTGAAGAAAAAATAAGAAATTACAGCGGATATAACATTCTCTTCATTCTTCCACCTGGAAATGCCCAGGCCCTGTTCATGAAGATTCTTGAGAAGGCATCCCGGGAAGTTGAAACTGAAAATGCGGATTTGCTGAAATCTTTGAGCCATATATCAATTGCGGAATATTCTGGAGGCTTCAAGTTTCTGGCGGCAGGCAGACTGAGGCAGATGAGGTTATCTCATCTGGAAAGTGGAACATTCCGGACAACAATGCGGGAACTGGGAATGCAGGAAATCAGGGAGTTTCTTTTTTTCCGGATTTTATCAGCAGGTGATGGGCATGTTGTATCTGACCTGGCTAGTCGTTTCGGGATTGAGAATGCTCGTCGTGCCACCCATCTGTTGCACAGGGATGGCAAACCTGACCTTATGAAAATAATGGGGGTAGAAGCATGATACTGGAACTGGATAGCTTTGGTGATATCCCGGTGAATTCCATGCCCTTCATTCCCGTAGTACCTGTGAACATTCGAGCTTCTTCCATCGGCCTTAGAATACGTGATAAAAAATGGCCCACACTGAGGTATTTCATAGATTATGGAAACCATAGAATCAGGATCAAGGAATTTTTCATGGACTGGTTCTTCACGGGGTTTCCCAAGTCACTCATGAGCAGTTTCGCCGACGCCTATTCAAAGGTTTCCTTTTCAGTCTCCGGGGCAATGCAGATCTATTCTGGAAAGAATTACAGGAACAGCGACTCGGCATCGATTTATTATCACGGTACAACCATAGAGGCTGAATCATCCAATTCGATGAATCATGAGGAATTCGTGGAACTCTTCACCGGTAGTATGGTGGCTCTGGAAGAAGCCTTTTGCCACGTGAATGAGATGCCGTTCCATGAACGATCGTTCTTTGCATGCGGCCATCATGGACAGTGGTACGAGGACGAAAGGATAGCTAGGCTTTCCTGGCAATCCGGTACCTCAGAACGTATTGTTCTTCCAGATGGCGAAATCTTGGATTCATCCAGCTTTGGCAAGATTAAGAATGAGTGCGGTGCACACTGCATAGCTATTTTCCAGAATAATGCCTATGAAGGGGTACTCTGGCTGGAAGCTGCACCCATTGGCACAAAAATCCCGCACGCATATTATAAACTCAGAGAGGGGGAAGGACTGTTCAATGAATTTCTGCACCTTTCAGAGAACTCCAGTGCAATGCTGATGGAACCATATGGCCCGCAGGTTATGCAGTTCTTGCACGATGGGAGAATAATAACCGCAGCAATGAATCCCGGAATCCACTATCGGATAAAATCTGGAATACAGGATTTCAAGGAATCCATAATCAACACAATGGATGGAATATGCCGAATATGATATGCAATTCACCCATGACAGACCTTGAGAATTCAGTTATCTTTAGCACAGGCAGAATCAAGACAGTTGTGGAGTGCCGCATCCCATCCCTCTGCTTAAGGCATATGGGTGGAATTAAAACTTGATTCTTGAAGTAGAAATGTTCAAAAATAAAAATAGGGTTCTTAACCCGTGAATTTGTTTACTGCTTTTTTTCCAGTATTCTGCTCAGTTTCTCGTTGATTTTGCTGAGCCTGGCCCTGTACGGTTCGATTTCCGCACCAAGATCTTCAAAGTAGGTTGTGTATGCATCCATTTCCTGAAGCATATCTTCCTGAGACGAAGGCGCTGCAAATGGAGAGAAGTTCCTCCAGACATCCCTTCTAACTGTCACCTCATCCTTGCCCCGCTCTGTAATCTGGTACCTTCCATCCTGGTTCCTGACAATATATCCATCCTCTTCCATTCTTGAAAGCAGGGGATATATGGAACCAGGACTGGGCTTCCACCATCCCATTGTCCTCTTTCCCATCTCGTCCATGATCTCGGAGCCCTTCATGGGCTTCTCATATACAAGATTGAGTACAAAGGTTCTGAGACCTCCGAACATTCCGCGCCCTCTCATTCCGGTGGGTCCTTCGTATTCGCCCATCATGTGTCTTCTGTTATGCATTTCTCCGTGCATTTTATCACCAACAGTATATCGATTACCGATATAAATAGATATCGAATACCGATTTCAATGGAAAATAATTGCAGAAAAATTTGCCCCGGTATGTTCACATATCAAGTTCTCCGGCTGCCATTATGACAATGACGAAGCCAATGAATGAAAGTGTGACTGCTATCCAGCTGGCAATCTGGTGCGGGCCAACCTGGGAATTGAGCGTGGGGAATACGCTGTAGAAAATGAATACCGGAACAGAAATTATAAGTATCACTATTCCTGCAACAAGCTTGGCCAAGGCCATCTTTCTCTTCACTATGTCAGTTATCCATTCCTTCTGGCTTTCATTGCGTGAAGATGGAGAATTCATATTCCTGCCACCCCCAGTAAAATGTAAGCAAATGCGAAGAGGACAACCGGCATTATGATTGTGGGAAGGGAAATACCTTTCCTGCCCCAGGAGGTTCTCTGAACAGATATCAGGTAAAGAACCACCGACACCGTCACAAATACCAGCGATATGATGAAGAGGTCACGCAGATAGGCACCATAATTCCCGAATATGGGTGAGACCATCTGGGAAATGGGTTCATGGTACATGTTTGCGATTGGCCTGACGATGAGGGTATAGAGAATTAGGGGAATGGACCCAATCATGTATACAATCATTGATCCGTAGTACAGCCCCAGTGCCTTACTGTCCATTCCTGACACCTTCCCCTATGTAGCTTCTGAGCATTACCAGAATAACCATGGCGAACAGTATTAAGTTCACCGCCAGAAGTACGGCCCAGTAAACCTGCCCTGAATAAGCATCGTAAAGGGCAAAATACCACATGGCCAGATCAATAGCAACCTGGATGGCGACCAAAATTCCAATAATTAATGATAATTTCATTTCGCATCAGCGTCCTTTTTGGCAAACCTCATTGCATATACTGTGGCTATGGACACAAAGGTGATGCCCCACCACATATCCATTGTGAGCATTCTTGTCTGTGTGAGCCCGGGCTGTGTGTATCCCCATAGGGCCATAACTGGCAGGGCAATCAGGAAAAATACACCGAAAGCGGTGATCATAGGTCTGTCAAGCGCTCCCGATCCCTTGTAGCGATCAATGAATGGGACAATGAGAAGGAAGATAAAGAAGAACGTCACCAGAGGAACGCCTCCCGTGGAGAGTCCATAGCCTGCCAGATCCATCAGCTTGTACACGGGCATTATGTACCAGTCGGGAAAAGGTACGTCGCCATATGTCAGTGCTCCGTACCTGGCCGGAAGAACCTGCATGAATAGAGCAGAGAATATGAGGACTATACCAATGAACACCACGGAGACAAATATTGTGTAGAGAAGGTTTGCGGGGAACCATGGGATGTATTCTTTCTTGCCCTTCCTGCTCTGGCTGTCTTCTTCATCACCTATGCCGTGGGGCCCTGATTTTTCAAACAGGAAGAAATGCACCAGTATGAGCAGCACGATTACTGCAGAAACTGCAGTAACGTGAAGTGCAAGCAGATGCCCAAGGGTCGATGCCGTAGTCCCATTTCCTATGAGCATTGCCACCAGCCAGTTGGCCAGGCCTGGCAGCAACCTCCCAATGGCACTCCGTTCGATGAGGTTCTCCATCACATGCATTGCGGCTATGCCGATGTACGTCTCCTGAAGAAGATACCCAAGAATTGCAATGATATTTACAAGAATGAAGAGAATGACGCCGGTTATCCACTGGAGCCAGCGCCATTTTCCACGATATGATCCGGTGAAATAGTTCCTGAACATGTGAACGTAGACCAGCGCTACCATTGCGTAGGCCATGTAGAGATGTGAGGTCAGGATAATATGTCCCAGGGGAACACCATCAATTATGGCTATGGTGGATGAGTACGGATTACTTTGCTGATAATACAGGAACAGCATTATTCCTGAAAATGCCAGATACCCGAATGCTGCAAGAAGGAAAGCGCCAGTCCAGTAATCTATCCTGAGCTCCCTGCGGGATATAGGCCGCAATGATATTGTATAGGCTCCACCTGGCATTCTGTCTTCTTTCCACAGATCGGAGACATCGTACTGATTCTCCTCGTCAGGCGACATCAGAGGCTCCCCGGCCATGGGCCGTTGCTGCTGGAAACAACCACTGTCTTGTACATGTTCAGTCTGGAATCAAACAGAAGTTCAGTTCCTCCCGAGAGATTCTCCGATTCCACCAGCTTACCATGAACTGCACCATCGGGCTGCCAGAGATGCCCCCTGATCACAGCGTTTACAGGGTTCATACCAGAAGCATAAATGTAACCGTTTGAGTCTGTTTCCAGAAGAACCTGCGGAAGTGAATGGTTTGCCGGACTTGGAGCAGGGCCGTCATTGTATAAATTATTCGCCCCCTTTGTG
>JAJZKS010000160.1 GCA_021850835.1 Thermoplasmata archaeon | reverse complement strand
GTTTACGGCATAAGCCTCTCCGGAGCCGGCCTCATATTCGTCATTGTAAACATAGTGACAGCCATCTCCGTTATCCTATCGGGACGCATTTCCAAGGGGATTGGCCTTGTGAGGACTATGGTATACACCCACCTTTTCAGCAACGTTATGCTCTTTCTTGTACCGGTATTCCACAGCGTTCTCATCAGCGAAGTCTTCCTGTATCTCAGGCAAACCACCAGCCAGATGGATGTCCCTCCCAGGGACAGCCTTGTGAACACCATGATCCCAAGCGACGCCCGGGTTGCAGGGAATTCAATTTTCCTTGGAGTGAGGAACGGCCTCCAGATACCTGGTCCAGGGCTTGCGGGCCTCCTGTTTGAAGTATTTCCCGAAGGGGTATTCTTCTCGGCTGCGCTAATTAAGATTGCATATGACATTGCTTTCTTTGCAAGATATCGACATTACAGGGTCTGAAATTATGCACGGCACTTTTATTTGCCAGCTCTTGAAACGATCCTCATAAACAGAAGCCCTTTTACAACCCCCAGCACCAACACAACCGCGCCAAATTCCACTCCTATTTCAGCCCCCGCTGTAAATGAAACGGCCATCATAACTGCCCCCTGTAACATAAGCAGCACGGCTATTATGGCAGATTCCCTGCCTATGGAAAACAGAAAGGCTGCAATGGCCAGTACGAATCCCATAACGCCTGTGATTTTCTCCTCCATACCAATAGCGCCCACAATTCCGAACTCGGTTAATAGAGACAGTGCTATGGCCACGATGGCAAGCACCTGTGCAGCAACCAGTCTTTTGCTGTTCATGGGAATGCCTATGACCACGCTGGAAAAACCATTGCTAATCCAAGTTACATAACTTCGTTAAGTAACTGTTGTTAACAACATCTTTCAGGATGCCATTGTTCTACCTGCGATGGAGGTGAACAGCACATGGCTTGGTGGTACTTCGCACCCATCGCGGTCCTGTTTGCAGTGGTTTTCATTCTGTTGCTTACTTTTCTTCTGAGGTGGGCAGTTGGAGGTTTCCCAGCCCCATATGGGGGGCGTAAGAATGGAGGGGCAGAGTTTCAGATACTTAGGGAAAGATATGCAAAAGGGGAAATAAGTGAAGACCAGATGGAAAAAATGATTGCCTACCTTCTGAAGGTTAGAGGCAAAAAATGATCCGCTTCTGCTGGCAGCCTTTTCCTCGCCAAAATTTTATAGTTATGTGTGCGTAGAGAGATTGCAGTTGAATTGATACACGAACACCGGGACAGGATCTACATGAGAAAGGATATTATCCTGAAACTTGCGGAATACGGAGAACTCAACCAGAGCAAGCTCATGGCATACTGCGGCCTCAACAACAGTAAGCACCGGGGCATACTGGATGAACTGGTGGAAAAGGATTTTATCCGGAGAAGAGAGGAACCGTGGGGTGCAAAGAAGGTAATATTATACAGGGTCTCTGAAAAGGGAGAGAAACTCGCCAGGGAGATTCTTGAGCCTTACGAATCCCTATTCCCGAGAAATGAGGAGGCAAAACAGAGATGACAAATGGAAATGGAGCGTTTAGCTATGGCTAATAGAGAACATGGTGGTAGGGATGAAAGGGTGGAGCATGATCAACCAGAAAGCATCCTTCGGATCACGGATGAGTTGGTTTCGCAGGTATACCGCACAAAAAAATTGGTAATCGTCATGATCATAGCGGTGGTTATAGCAATCCCTGTTTCATGGCACGTTGCGCCTATACTTATTGGCTCTCCTCAAAGCTTCATTGCTGTGGGAGGGGTTACCATAATCCTGGCTCTGCTTTTCACAGTATTAGGCATCAGACAGTGGATGATTCTTTCCTTATGGACACGCAGATACAGGGAATACAAGGAACGAATGAAAAAGATAGATGACGAGCTTGATTTCGAGAAAAGAGGAAATTGACTTGTACTGCCATTAAACACCATCTATGATGAGCCGCAGAATGCATCTGAAACAGTTCTCAGCAACTGCGAAGAATTTAACACTTCCATGAAAATAACCCACTGAAAGAAGGAGTATACCCCACGATGAAAGGTAAGAAGATACTTGTTACAGGCGGAGCAGGATTTATTGGTTCAAACATGGTTGAAGCACTCGTTCATGACAATGAGGTCATAGCCCTTGACAACCTTTCAAATGTGGACGAGAGGTACATCACTCCATTCAGGGATTCAGAAAATTTCAGGTTCATCAGGGGGGACATCAATGATATGGATTCCATCCCCGGCCTTGATGGGGTGGATGTAGTAATACACCTGGCAGCAAACTCAGACGTGAGGAATGGGGCTGAGAATCCCTCAGTGGATTTCCAGAATAACGTTGCAGGCACATTCAGCCTCCTTGAATTCATGAGGAAGAGGAATGTCGGAGAAATCCTCTTTGCCTCCAGCTCAACAGTGTATGGTGAAGCCACTGTCATGCCTACCCCGGAGGACTATGGGCCGTATATGCCAATTTCCAGCTATGGTGCCTCAAAGATGGCGTGTGAGGGCTTCATCACGGCATACTCCCACTACTACGGAATAAAGGGGACCATCTTCAGGTTTGCAAACATTGTGGGGAAGAACTCCACCCATGGTGTGATATTCGATTTCATGAAGAAGCTCCAGAAGAACAGCAGGGAGCTCGAGATCCTGGGCGACGGCACCCAGAGGAAATCCTACCTTTACGTGGAGGACTGCGTCAACTCCATGATTTACGTGCACGAAAAATCGCAGAAAACCGACATATACAATCTTGGGAACCCCCTAACCACTTCCGTTTCAAGAATTGCCGACATAGTTGTTTCAGAACTTGGCCTCAAGGATGTGAAATATAATTACACAGGCGGAGTGAATGGAAGGGGATGGAAGGGCGACGTTAAGATTGCGCAGCTTGCTGTGGAGAAGCTCATCGCGACCGGATGGAAGAATAAGTATGACAGTGACGGTTCAGTTGTGCAGGCCACAAGGGAAACAATTGCCCAGATGGGGCTCTAGGTGATTGTATGCCGCAATATCCCATGGAGCAGAAACTCATCAGGTGGATAGAAGACCACTACATGCAGGCAAAGCACAACTTATCTAGCAGCGGGCTGGAGGAACCTGATTTTGAAAGCCTGGGGATCAACACCTCCCTTGAGGCCATGAAGAGGGACCGTATTGACCCGAAGAACTTCTTCAAAGAAAGGCTCTGCAAACTCTATGGATTCCCTGAGGAGAATGTTTTCCTCACCACCGGCGGTTCTGAATCCATAAGCCTACTGAGCATGGTGGCAAAGGCGAGGCATCTTCCAGTATTCATAGGATTGCCCGAATATGAGCCCATATTCAATGTTCCCCGGAACATGGAGATTGACACCATCACAGCCCCATTTGAAAATATAGAAGGAGAGATGGCGGGCAGGCCCGGTAATAAGGCATTCTTCTTTTCTAATCCGAACAACCCCACGGGAAACCTCCACGACCCTGAATTCCTCAATGGCTTGAGGGAGAGGCAGTTCAGGAATGGTGGCTTCATGTATGCAGATGAGGCATTCCTTGAGTTTACTTTCCGGGAAAAGCCAGAGAGTTTCTACCAGAATTCCCCTGACATCATAATTAACGGGAGCATGACAAAATTCTACGGATTCTCCGGCCTCAGGGTGGGATGGATTGTAGCCCCTACTGAGATTGTCAGAATGCTCAGGGACCTGAGGAACGTCACAGGCATCAGGAACCCTGAATTCCCCCTCTGGGTAGCAGGGCAGTTTCTGGACAGGAGAGACTGGTTCATGAAGAGGGCCAAAAGCATTCTTGAACCCAACCTGCAGTATCTCCGGTCATATATTTCAGGCCATAACGGGCTTCACTGGGAGGAACCCGGAAATGGGTCATATGGCCTTGTAAGGTACGATTATGGCTTGAGTTCCGAGGAGTTCTGCAGGGGAGCACTTGAAAAGGAGAAAATCCTCATCTGCCCTGGAGACTTCTTCGGAGCGGAAAGGAGCTTCAGGCTCTGCTTCACAGAGCAGCCACAGAAGTTCAGGGAGACCCTGGACGCGCTGGACTCCTACCTGAAAACGCTTCACTGATTCAGGTATTTCCTGAACCAGTTGATGCTCTCCTCTATATACTGCTCAATGTGCTTCTTCTCGGAAAACCCGTGGCCTTCCCTTGGGAAGAGCAGGAGCCTTGTTGTTTTTCCATGGTCTTTCAGTGCCCGGTAGAACTGGTGGTATTGGGACACGGGCACGCATGGGTCGTTGATTCCGTGCATCAGTATGATTGGGGTCCTGACCCTGGAGATGTATTTTATGGGCGAAAACCTGCTGAATAGCTCTCCAGTGTATGGATCGTCGTCATAATGGATGCGGTCCCAGTCCGGTGCAAAGTTTGTGCCGTGAAAGCTGAACCAGTCCGCGATCCCGAAGAGCCCTGCTGCTGCAGTGAAAAGGTCCGTCTGCGTTACAGCCCATGAGGTCATGAATCCACCGTATGAACCACCGACTATGAAGATCTTTTCTGATTTCAGCTTCCCTGTTTTCTTGAGGCTCTCAATTCCAGACATGATGTCCTTGAAGTCCATTCCGCCCATATCCCCCCGGTTTGCCTCGGCATACTCCCTCCCTGAGCCGGTGCTTCCCCTGTAATTCGGGGCAAATACTGAGAAGCCAGCTCCTAGGTATGCTGTACTCCTGTCTATGAAGGATATGGTGGAGGCTGAGGTGGGGCCGCCGTGGACATACACCACAAGTGGCTTTTCAGGGCCAAGTGACCTGAGGATTCCGTGGATTTCCATCCCATCCTCTGCGGGCCACTTAACCACTTCTGCAGGGTATTTTTCCAGATCTGAGAGTTCGCTGTTGAAACTGCTCAGCCGTTCGGGTTTCCCCCCATGGCCCATGGCATAGAGCTCAGGGAGGCTGTTGCTGTCGGTGTAGCCGAACGCATATTTCCCTGAAG
>JAJZKS010000159.1 GCA_021850835.1 Thermoplasmata archaeon | reverse complement strand
GACTCCCAACTGTTCTTGGGCTCTCAGGTGAAAAAGCAGTCATTGGGCTTCCGGGTTTTCCTGTATCATCAATGATGATCTTCCGGTCTATTTTCCTGAGGGCAATACTTTCCGCTGGCAGGTTTGATATGGAACCGCATCCCGAAAAAGGAGTGCTGGCTGTTGATCTTAAACTTGAAATGGGGAAGCAGAACCTTGTCCCTGTCACAGTTTCCCCCGGAAAACCTAAGAGAGTGTATCCTGTCACCGGCCTATCAGGTTCTATTTCCCGGTTCATTTCAACTGACGGCTTCATTTCCCTTGAAGGGAATACCAAATACCTGGACGCAGGATCCGGCGTCAGTGTTGCGATGTGGTCCCATGAATTCATTGAAAACCGGCCTGTCCTGTCTGGAATGACTTTAAAGCTGGAGAATGAGGAGAAAATTTTGGCGAATATGCCTCCAATGAAATACAGCAGGATGTCCCCGCGAAATTCCCTCAGATCACTTAGAAATAAAGATTCCGCGATTAGCGCTTTCTATTTTACTGAGAGTTTTCCAATTATAGACTACATAAATGCTGAGATGGGCCAAGAACCATATTCGCTCTTTGTTGGAAAACGACTTGAAGTTGGCTTCAACTGTCCAAAGGAAATGAAAACATTGGAAGAGGCGTTCATTGCAATTGAAAATGGTGAAGTGCTTTCCGGCCCGGCATTGAGGTTTTTAGATAACATAGTCTCAAATGATCCCCACTTGGAGAGGCTAAATCATGCAATCAGGTCAAATATTTCCTCTTATTCAGCCACCTCATTAATATGCACGAACAGCAAAATGACGGGCGCCGGTTCTGGTATTACTTTCTGCTCTAAGACTGAAACCCCTGGAGGATCAGGGTTTTGGATAAGGGCATTGAATATTGTCCCTGCCATTGTTACGCAGCAGGAGGATTTCCTTGAAAAAAATCCGGTGCTAAAGGAGTTGCTGAAGAGCTATTAGTCCCGGCGCAATCCGTTAAATTTTCCAATTATATCCAGAACTTCTGAAACCTCATCAATATAGAAATCTGCATAATTGGAGAATTTCCTGTTTCCATGACCGATATAGACGGAAATAGATCCAATATCCCTTGCGGGTATGAGATCTGTTTCAGCGTCTCCCACCACCATGCATTCCCCTGGCTTGATATGAAGCATTGATAGTGCCTTGAAATAAGGTTCTGGGTCCGGTTTTCCGAATTCAACATCATCTATAGTCACCACAGGTTTGTAAGGCAGTTTCAGGATGTCGAGAAGAGCCCTCCGTGAAGAGGTCACGATTGAAGTTTTGATATTCAGGTCAGAAAGCCTTGAGAATGTATGGTCTACGTCACCATACAGGGACATTTCCTCAAGATGTGATTTGAAGTAACGTTCCTCCTCCATTTCAATCTCAAAAGCTTTGTTTGAGAACTTTCCGGCTAGGTCAGGGCCCGGAAGCCCAATTAGCGGGGCTATCTGTTCTTCAGGAAGGTGGACCCCGAATGCCTCAAACGCATGCCTCCACGCCCTGATCCTAAGAGCCTTTGAGTTGAGCAGTGTACCGTCTAGATCAAAAATTATGCCGCGTATCATGTTCAATCATTTCCCGGGTCTGCCGCATGTTGGGCATTCAGGATTCTTATTGATGCGGACCTTTTCCATGGAAAGCTGCCATGGGTCTATGTGAATAAGGTCCCCATCAACATCTTTGCCCATAAGGATCTTTACAGCAATAGTCCAGGCTATACTGGAAGCGATAACAGGGGCTGAAGCAAGTACACCGGTTTCCTCACAGCTCATATTGTATTTGGCATCCCTGTCTATGAAACAGTCAAGGCAAGATGTCTTTCCGGGAACTATTGCTTTGACCTGGGAGACCGTACCTATTGAGGAAATGAAGACCCAGGGAATTCCACTTTCAATGCAATATCTGTTTATGAGCCGCCGGGTATCCATATTGTCAGTTCCATCGATCACAACAGAAGGCTTCCCGAGTACAGCTTTTATGTTCTCGGGGGTAATGAATTCAGCCACCGCATCCACTTCACAGTTCCCGTTAATATCATGAAGCCTGTTGTATGCAGCATCGGCCTTCTTCCTGTTCACATCACACTCAGTAAAGAGGACCTGCCTGTGTATGTTGGAAATGTCAACTGTGTCCCCGTCTATAATCTGAATTTTCCCAATGCCTGCCCTGGCAAATAGGTCCGCAACAGGAGAACCTGTGGCTCCAATGCCAACTACAGATACGGATGACTTCCTGAGAATCTCATAGCCTTCCACGGATATTTCCTTTAAAGCCATCTCTCTGGAAAATCTTAGATTGAACATTTGCGCCCCGGATATGCAGAACCCATTTAGACCCATCAAATATATATTTCTACCACATTCATACTTATGAAAGCATCTGTGCTGAAGCAGATAAGGGAGCCACTCGTTGTTGAGGAAGTTGAAGTACCGGAAGTTTCCGGGCACGATGTTCTGATTAAGCAGACTCTGACGGGAATATGCTTTCGTGATATTCTTACCCAGGAAGGGTTCTTTCCACGTGTAGCCCTTCCCATAATACCTGGCCATGAGATATCCGGCGTGATTGAGAAAGTGGGCAGTGATGTCCAGGAATTCAAACCCGGGGACAGGGTAGCGAGCCTGATTTATACCCCATGCGGAAAGTGTGAATTCTGCACTTCCGGCAACGAGAATCTGTGCCCAAACAAGAAAACCTTTGGAGAAACTGTAAACGGTGGTTATGCACAGTACATCAGAGCCTCTGACAGATCCCTTGTAAAGGTTCCACAGGGAGTTGGCGAGGCTGAAGCTTCCATTTCCGCCTGCGTTACCGGTATGGTGTACAATGCACTGAAACGGGTTGGTGGCCTGCAGGAAGGGGAAAAGGTCCTGATTTCAGGTGCAGGTGGAGGCGTGGGCACCCATGCCATTCAGATCGCAAAGGCACTTGGGGCACTTGTAATAGCCAAGACCTCTTCTTCCTGGAAAGCAGAGAGGCTTTACGCCCTTGGGGCTGACCTTGTTGTTACCTCTGACAATTTTGATAGGGAGATAAAAGAAAATATCGGGGATGGAGTCCACCTGGCTTTTGAGAGTGTGGGGCTTCCCACTTTCGACCGTTCACTGAGAAGTCTGCGCACTGGTGGAAGGATGGTCGTAGTTGGAAATGTTGACCCCACGCCAGTGCCATTGCCACTTGGACTAATCATTCTCAAGGGAAACAGGATAATGGGGAGCATAAGTTCCACGCGTGAGGACATGAAGGCTGCCCTGAAACTATCTGCTGAAGGAAAAATTACAGCAATGGTCCACAGGAAAATACACCTGGAAGATGTAAACGGTGCTTTTTCAGAAATGAAAAGCAAGATGTCTCTGGGAAGGATTATGATAGAACTCTGAACCAGTTGATCAGAAATTGAGAATTCCCAGGTTAAGTATATAGAAAGGCTGCGTACTGTATACCATTGCAAAGAAAGCCATCGATACGGAATAATTATTCCAAAATGTTTAAGTAAAGCAGGAAATTCAGTTTTTACAGAGGATTAACATGCAGGAACTTATTTGTAACATTGAATTCGATTCCGAAGAGGATCAATATGTAGCCAGGCTAAGGACAGAGATGGGTGGCCTTAGGGAATACACAGGAGTGACTTTTGAGGATGTTCTAAACCTTGTTATGATAGAACTGAGGGAAGAGTTCTCTTAATTTCAAATCAGCACCATTGTACCAAAAAATTTTATTTTAAATAGGCTGTTAACTGTCTGTTGAGGCGCTTACTACTTTTACTGGCCATCTTCTCAATAATGGCGCTCCCTGCTGCCTCCGCAGATGATGGGGGACATAGCCCTGAGGCACCTGTTGAAAATGAACTGCATTTTACCAGCTACCCCCAGGTCTACATTAATGCCTCAGCCAATACAAGTTTCAACCTTTCATACGAGGGTATGCTCCTATTTACCCAGAGTGGTTTCTATTACGCATATTTCCCGGCTGAACAGTGGAGCGTCCACCGGGTGTCCAACAACAGCCTTTATTATGCCTCACACCTGGTTTTCCATAAATCTGACGTTGAATACCTCTACGGCCTGGAGAAAAAATTCAACATAAGTCCCGCACTGGTCCAGAACGGCCAAGGTGACGGGGGCTTTAGTTTAGATAACCGCATTACCTCTGACATTGTTATATGGATGAACAAGACTTATGTGGCTAACCCTGTTCCGGGAAACAATACATCCCTTAGCAGTTTCCAGCTTACCTTCACAATGAGTTCCACCAGCATCAACGGTTCAGGAGATCTTCTTCTTATTCAGCAGCTTGGCGCCAAACTTGGAAACGGGTTCGAGCAGTACCACCACCTGAGGCAGATTTCAAATAATCTCACGAAACTGAACGCCACTGCCATAGGGGTAACCAGCACCAATTATGATGCCTATTACTGGTGGAACGGCACATTCAGCATAAATGGCAACACAGGAACCCTCAATGCATCAAAAAGCACAGATGGTGCAGTGGATACACTGATTTTCCAGTACCATTTCACTAACGGCATCCATTCGCTTTCACAGGACCCATACTTCTCAGTTCCGCAGATAGACCTTTTCCAGAGCCCCATACTGCAGAATGACATACAAAATGCTGCAAGCTTCCTCATTGTGCACTCGGAACTTCTCGGTGCAGGGTTTGCCTCGGGGATTGCACTGCTAGGTCTCTCATATGGTTCCTACAGGAAAAGAAGACTATAACTTCATTCCAGCATGGACATGATGTTTCCGCTCATTGTGTCAAGGAAGCTTTCGCGGAATTTTTTCAACACAAGCTTCGTATTTTCAGGGTCAGCAAGAAAGAGGTAGTTGGTGCTAGATTTGCTCTCGGTGTGGATGATACCCTGGTTAATCATGTCTGAAATGACCTGCCTAGTATTTTCCTGCTTGCTCTTTCTCCCCGATAAAAAC
>JAJZKS010000158.1 GCA_021850835.1 Thermoplasmata archaeon | reverse complement strand
AGAATGTCATAACATCCTTTATCTTGTGCTACTTTAGAACTTGTAAAATGACCTTAACACTGTGTTCGAGTACTTTTTTTAATCGTAAAAAAAATAAAAATTTAAAAAATTAAAATGGTGTTTAATAAATAATTTACCTGTCGTCCCGGTTAAATCCATTAAAATCAGTGTAGTGGTTGTAGGTGTTGGATGTTATGACATTCTGGTACATTGTGCTCTGTACATAGAACAGATTAGGGTCAGTTCCCAGTGCAGCCATTTTATGTGTCCAGACTGTGGTTGTAAAACCATGGTGTGACAGTTCTGTGTTGACAGAAGTAAACACTTTCTTTGTGTCGTGGTATGTGTAGGTTACATTCAATATAACTGCATATCCTGGCCCAAACTCAAGCACACTGGAAAAGATCCCGTTGGTGTCGTAAATCATGTTGCTTGTTGAAGCGAAGTTCATTGAATGGTGCCCATTGACATTTGAGACGGCAAATGTGCTGACATTGTAGGCTTCCATGACATTCTCGAAGTAGCTTGTGTAGTTGTAGAATGAGAGTTGCCCACTGCTGTACATGTAGTTCAGTACTGCACCATAGTCAAAGGCAACCGGCATAACTGCCGAAGTTGTGCTCATAACAACACCATGTATCTCCTTTTCATTGTACACAGTCTGGGTGTGTGTTACTGTGGTCTCATCCTGGGATAAATTCTGCCACACAGAATTAGGCAAGGTCTGGAGGTTTGTGAAGTTCATGCTGGTGAAAGACGATACCCTGATTGAGCCCTGTTTTGTCTTAATGAGTGAAGCTCCGCCGTAGAATATGTTCCGGTATGTATTGTAAAGGCTGTAGTTGTTCCCGTTTTCATTTACAAGCCCGTTTGTAGTTTGGGTAACATTCACTAGTTTTCCTTCGTGAAAGCCGTAACCAAGCTGCTTAGCGCCAAGGACATTGTTCTGAGTGTAGAGGAAGAGGTTACCAACGAAAAGGCCAATACCAGGACCTTCTGAGGCACCGCTTACCTGTAAAGGCACATTGTTGCCTTCGATCATTCCAAGCGCATCAGTAAGATTTACTACATTCCACTGGTGGTTCAACATGTACGGAGGATATACAGGCCTCCAAGAGAACAGATCTATGCCTCCTGAATTGATCCATGGAAATATGAACGAGTCTGCAAGCTTTGTGCCGTTTAATGACCAGGTGTAAGCTGCCCAGGCTGGATTCAGTGTGTACTGGAATTCATTGTCTATCACAATGGACTGCACATTGGCGGCCACTGTATCAGTGGGTATATTGACGTAATTAGTTCCCTTTCCCAACGAGATGACCTTTGATGGATATGTTGGTGGAGAGTGGCCTGCAGGGACCGGATAGAGCAACAATGTGTAATTATTGTACTGGTTCCCTGGAAATTCTGGTGAAGCCCCAAAGTTGTCCCAGATACCGAAATAGAATTCTTTCCGTCAAAGAAGCTCATAAAGAGGCTTATGTTCACATTCACAGCCCAGCTACCAGCCTCAGGATTAACCCCTAGCCATACTGTTGCTCCGTTGACATTGAAACTGTTGAAGTAGTCGTATGCGGTGCCTGCATCATATCCAGTAACATTGAGTATGGCAGTTTCCCATGTTCCGTTTGGTATGGAGACGTTCCCGAATGCTGTGATCGGTATAACAACTGGTGTTGTATCCGGCACTGCAGGAGGCTGAGACCCTTGTGGATTGGTAAAATTCGCAGGAGGGAACCTGCTAGGTAGAGTCGGATCACTTAGGGCATTTATAACATGTGACTGGGTCGTGCTTCCAATGGGAACCGCAGTCTGTGCATTGGCTCCAGTGCCTTGCGCAGAGCTGTTCAACAATAGCGTGCCTGATGTTGCCATAAAAATAACGGCCACGGCAATCACAGAAATTTTCGATATTTTCATTTTTTTGCTTCCTGTCACTATCAATAGATAGTGCGATACAATAACTCTCACGCATTTAAAATAGTAATGTTAAAGAATTGAAACATTGATACAATTTTTGTAATAAAATGGCACATTAAGGTACAATGGCCACTGGAGTACACATATCAATTAATATTCAAGCTTTTCTTTTGCTTTATAAATTCCCTTGTAGTTTTAATTAATTCAGACTCTATGTTCCTTTTTGTTTGAATTAAGGCATCTATTTTTTCCTGCAAATTGTGGAGTTCCTTTAGGTTTGTTCCAAAGTAAGAATCCGGGTAGTATTCTGACACTGGTTCCCTGGCCTTCAACTTGGTTCCGATGTAACGATAGGCATCTTTCCACTTTCCTTCCTCTCTGAACTTTTCATAAGCAGCCATTGTAGCGTATGTTGGATTTTTCATCAATGACTTCGCCTTGACACCATCTATCTTAATTCCTGCGAATAAGGGGAGAAGAGCTTTCAGGATCTTAATTGCCCTTAAGGTGAATGCCATAGTTTTATCCTTGGAAAGTTGAAATTCCCGATGGTAACCAGAACCTTTGTTAAATAGTACTGAAAAAGTAGTAAACAATGTTCCAGATGCTTCAGCGGCATATCCCTGAAGCATCTCCAAGAAATCTGGGTTCCTTTTGTTTGGCATAAGGGAGCTGCCAGTCGTGTATCCCTTTGGCAACTCCAGAAAGTTAAATTCATCAGAACTGTACATAATGAGATCCTGGGAAATTCTAGAAATTGCAAGCATAATTTTTGATATCAAAAAGGCAACTTCAACGTCATCGAGACCTCTGTAAAATGATCCATTCAATGGGTTTCCAAAGTTACCCTTGTATCCAAGAGACTTCCCAACCTGTGACATGTCTACCGTTACCGGTGAACCATACCCTGAACCATAACCTAGAGGTGAAGATATCGAAAGTTTACCATATAAAAGAAGGCAGTCTTCTGCAAGATCCGCGAATATTCCAGAGAGATAGTCGAAATAAGTCTTGAAAGAAACAGGCATTGCCTGTCTGTAGTGTGTGTAGCCAGCCATAAATCCTTCTGCATTTTCAAACCGTCTTTTGATTGTGCTGGAAATTTCTACCAGACTCTGGCCCAGAACGAGTAGCCTGTCAAGGTAGAAAGATCTGATGTCAAGGTGACTCTGGTCATTCCTTGACAGGAAAATTCTGAGGTCGCTGCCAAAGCTGGTTGCACTATTAATTTTAAAATCGACCAAGGAATGCACATCCTCAAAGCCCTTCACGCTTGTCGGAATGTTATCATATAGGTTAAGGAGTGCACTCAACAGTTCCTCAGATTCCTGTCTCGGGATGATGTTGTTTTTGGAGAGTTCTATATGATATGAGATGAGGCCAAGTATTTCATACCCGATCAGATATGAATCTGCCTTATTGTCCTCTGTTAGCATCAGGTCTTCCAGGTGCGGGTTATCGTCATCTGAAAGGCCTCCTCCCCAAATTCTCGCCATAACTATTCAATCCGGATCTCTGGCTGTTCTTTTATGTTGGATCTGGCTTTCCTTGTGAGGATTGTCTCATTACCGAAGACATAGATGTAGCCGGGAGATTTTGCCTGATCAAATGTCTGGCCTTTTCCATAGCTGGAGAGAGAAATGTCATACACTGCTGACTTGCTCTTTATACCCATTGGCGTTACACTCCCCTTGTACAGCTTGAGATTGACTGTTCCGCTGACGTATTCATTCAGGCTTTTCTCCATTGACAAGATATGGTCCATCACCGGATCAAACCATAGGCCCGAGTAAATATACTCAGAGAGCTGGTTGTCAATATAGGATTTGAGGTTGAGTTCCTTCTTGTTTAGGACTGCAGATTCAATGTACTTGTGTCCCTTGAGTATAGTTATTGCCGCGGGGCATTCGTAGAATTCATGGCTCTTAATTCCAACCACCCTGTTCTCTATCACCTCAATGGCTCCTATGCCATTTGAGCCTGCAATGGTGTTCAGTGAAATGATTATGTCACGGAGGGACAGAGAGATACCATTGAGTGCGACAGGAAGCCCCTGTTCGAAATCTATCCTGACAATGTCCGGGGTTTCCTTTGCATTTTCCGGATATGTAACCCAAAGGTAGGCATCTTGGGGTACCGGCTCAGAGATGTGCTCTATGGTAGAACCTTCCACTGACCTGCCCCAGAGATTTTCGTCAACTGAATATTTCCCTCCAAATGGAACCTCAATCCCATGGGTCTTGGCGTATTCAATTTCCTCATCACGGTCCATATTCATGTCCCTTACAGGTGCTATGACCCTCAGGGTCTCATCAAGTGCACGTATGGAAACTTCAAACCTTACCTGGTCATTTCCCTTGCCAGTGCTTCCATGAACTATGGTGTCACAATCCAGCAAGTGGGCGACCTCAACAGCCTCCTTTGCCATCAGTGGTCTTGCCAGGCTCGTTGAAAGCGGGTAAGAGCCCTCATAAAGAGCATCCCCTAAGATTCCAAGTGAAACGTAATCTTCAGCAAAAGTGCTGGTAACATCTTTTGTGATTGTCTCGACTGCACCTAGGCGCCTGGCCTTGTCAGCAATCTGTTTAAGATTGTTTTTCTCCTGTCCAACATCCAGAGTCAGTGTTGAAACTTCATACCCAAGCCTTTCCTGTAGCCACTTAATCATAACCGAAGTGTCTAAGCCACCTGAGTAAAGCAGAAGTGCCTTTTTCTCCATGCTTCGCCTTCAGGGCGGATTAGATTTAAAGAAAAGCCTCAATTTTTATGTTTTTAACATTAAATATGTTATTTTGAACATAGTAATGTTAATTTAACCATTAAGATTAACATTTTTGTGGCAAAAATGGGAAAGACCCCAAAAGATGTGGAAAAAGCTGTTCAGATTTACCTTATGGAAAATCCCGAGATATTCATGGCATTGGAGCAGAACTTGCTGAACATAAGCAAGCTCTCCAAGAACATCACTGAAGAAAACAGGCAATTGAACCCCATTTCAGTCAGAGCTGCCCTTATTAGGATGAGGGAGCGGAAAATAGGAGTCAGAACAAAAAACAAGGCTGACGAA
>JAJZKS010000157.1 GCA_021850835.1 Thermoplasmata archaeon | reverse complement strand
ATCACCGGGAGTTGTGAAAACCCTGACCGGATTGGTTCTTGCTTCTCCCGCAGTGAGAAGGATCGCAAGGGAGAAGGGTATCGACATGACCAGGGTCAGGGGAACCGGGGACCATGGAAGGGTAACACTTGAAGACCTTGAAAATTACAGGCCGCAGGAGGAGAAGCCTCTACAGGTGGCAGAACCTGCTCCTGAGGTTGAGATACAGAAAGCACCGGCGAAGCCCCCAATAGTCAGTGCAGAGGATGAAATCCTCGAGCCACGTGGCCTGAGAAGGCTCATCTTCGAGAAAATGACAAAGTCAAAGCAGATTATACCGCACTTCACTGTAGTGGAGGAGGTTGACCTCACAAGGGCTGGGCAGGTTATTTCTGCACTGGGGAAAATGGAGATGAAGGTAACATTCACCTCATTCTTCATCAAGGCCAGTGCCGCTGCGCTGAAGGAATACCCGTACCTGAACGCCATATACAACGAGGAGGCAAGGAACTACACCCTCAGGAAGTCATACAATATCGGAGTGGCTGTTGATACTCCGGATGGCCTTACTGTTCCAGTTATAATGAATGTGGACCAGAAAGCCATAACAGAAGTTGCCCAGGAGCTTGCAGACCTTGCTTCAAGGGCAAGGAAGAGCCAGCTCAAGCTCAGTGAGGTCCAGAATGCAACATTCACTGTATCCAACGTCGGGACAATTGGAGGAATTATGTCTACCCCGATCATAAATTTCCCTGAGGTTGCAATACTTGGAGTCCACAGGATCATAAAATCAGGGGAGGGGCTTTCAGAAAGGCTGAAGACAAACCTCTCGCTATCGTGTGACCACAGGCTCATTGACGGAGCAATGGCAACCAGATTCCTTGTACGGCTGAAGGAATACCTTGAGAACCCTGAAATTCTCTTAATGAGGTGAAGTATGGATTTTGATGCAATTATAATCGGAGCAGGCCCGGGAGGGTACACTACAGCCATCAGGCTGGGGCAGAAAGGCAAGAAAGTAATGCTCGTTGAGAAGGACAGAATTGGGGGAGAATGCCTGAACTACGGTTGTATTCCTTCCAAAGCGCTCATAGAGCTATCCCACTCTGTCTCATATCTCAGGGAAATGCCAGGCGTAGACATTTCACTGAACCTCAACATGGAGGAGTGGCAGCAGTGGAAATGGTCCATGATCCAGAAACTCACAGGTGGCGTAGAAACGCTGTGCAAGTCATATGGTGTCCAGATTGAGAAGGGACAGGCCAGCATTGTGGACAGGAACACGGTATCGGTGAATGGAAAGAACTTCACCTGCCAGAACCTCGTGATTGCAACTGGATCAGTTCCTGTGAGGTTCGAGTCCATGAAGGATGTCCTCTTCAACCGCGAAATGCTTGATATCAAGGAGATCCCACAGGATCTCGTGATCATCGGAGGAGGCTATATTGGAGTCGAACTGGGAACAGCATTTGCAAAGCTTGGATCGCATGTAACAATAGTGGAAATGATGGAGGGAATACTCCCTGGCGTGGACAGGGAGCTTGTAAGGCATGTCGAAAGGCGACTCAGGGACCTCAATGTGAGGGTACTCACATCCACTAAGGTTGCCTCAGTTGAGAAGTCCGACAGGTACCGGGTGGAAATTGAGAATGGAGAGACTGTTAACGCTGATTCTGTGCTTCTTACTGTTGGAAGGAGGCCAAACGTGAATGGTTTCGGCCTGGAGAACCTTGGGCTTGAGATGGAAAAAGGATTCATAAAGACGGATTCCAGGAAGAGGACCAGTGTGGAGGGTGTGTATGCTGTTGGAGATGTCTCAGGGCAGCCAATGCTGGCCCACAAGGCATTCTATGATGCAGACGTTGCGGCCGACAACATTGCAGGAGGCAATTCTGAGGTAGAGTACAGGGCCATGCCGTACGTCATTTATTCAGATCCTGAGATTTCCTACACAGGGGAGCTTGAAGGGCAGTTCTCCTCATTCCCCACGGGAGCAAATGGAAGGTCCCTAGGAATGAACAACCGCCTTGGCACTTACAGGCTCTATTACGATGAGAAAGGTTTCGTCAAGGGTGCAGGAATTGTTGCCCCGCATTCGTCGGAACTGATCAGCGAAGTGTCCCTGGCTGTGGAAGCTGGCCTCATGGCAATGGACATCGGCCTCACCATACACCCACATCCCACCATCTCTGAGGGCCTTAAGGAAGCTGCTGAGGGTGCTTATGGATTACCGGTTCACTTCAAACCTCGCAACTGATCTTGGAAGAATCCCATACAGCGACGCATACAGGCTGCAGAAGCACCTCCTAGGCCTTGTCCGGAAAGGGGATAGGAGGGGTTTCCTTCTTTTTCTTGAGCATGACCCTGTATACACACTTGGCAGGAAACCCATAAAGGAGAATTATGAGGGTGTTGAAACCGTCCAGACAGAGAGGGGCGGAGACGTTACATACCATGGTCCCGGACAGAGGATAATCTACCCCATAGTTGACATAAGCGATAATGGAAACGTGGATGTGAGAAACTTTGTGCATTTTGTTGAGGGCACAGTGATCAAATTACTGGGGGAAGCAGGGTACAGTGCAAGCATCGGCGAAGAACCCGGGATATGGATCCGCACAGAGGCCGGAGAAAGAAAGGTTGCTTCCATTGGAATGGCCATTGACCACGGGATCAGCTTCCACGGCATTTCTATCAACACATCCGGTGAGGTCCTATCAGGCTTCAGCAAAATTAGGCCGTGCGGCCTCGAGCCTTCAGTCATGGGCTATGCAGGCATAAGCGATGAAAAAATAATTCAGGGCTTCACAAGGGCCTTTTCTGGTAGATTCGGCGAATTCAGGTTTGAGGACTCCAGGTCATTTCTCAGGAATGTTTCATTTATCCTCTGAATGTGGCCTGATATCCCAGATTTCCTCTTTTAAAGACAGCCTCTTGTTTGCCGCCAGCGCCATCATGAAAAGTACCGACGAAAGTCGATTTGCATAAGACAGCACATGCTCGCTGATTCCAAGCATTTCCTTTCCTGACACCACCATCCGCTCGTAGCGCCTGCATACAGTTCTGGCAACATGGAGGAGAGCCGCATCCTCAGAGCCTCCCTGGATCACAAAGAGATGGACAGGGCCCACTTCTTTCCTGTAATAATCAACCCGATCCTCGAGCCATTTTGTGTCTTCCTCCTTGAGGCTTCTTCCTGTCCCCACCTTTATTATATGCTCCCCTAGTGTGAAGATATCTCTCTGGATCCTTGCAAGGTCCCCTTTCATGTCGTCCCAGGAAACTTTTGCCCTCGCTAGGCCAATGAATGAATTCAGTTCGTCATTTGTGCCTTCTAGCTCCACAATCAGGGAATCTTTCCCGGCCCTCTCTCCCCGGCCAGTATCTGTCTCGCCACGGTCTCCCCGCCTTGTATACATAATATTGGAAGAGGTTCCTTGAGTTTAAGGTTAACGAGGCTTGCACCCATGAGATTATTTGGCGGATTGGCAACTTTTATCTATTAGACTAAAATGATTAGTATGATGACACTTAACAGGGAAGACTATCTCCTGGTGATCTGGGAGTTCCTTGAGTCCTTTGACAGGATTTCAGAAAAGGAACTGGCAAACCGCCTTAAGATAAGCCCTCCCACGGCTTACGAATACCTTACCAAGCTATCAGACGAAGGCCTGATAAACAAGGATGGGAAGAAGATATCATTCACCCCCATCGGAAGGGCCATGGCCAGGGAACTGGTGAGAATGCACAGGATAGCCGAAGTGTTTGCATATAATTTCCTTGAGGTCCCATGGGAGGAGACACACGCCTCTGTCATGGAACTGGAGCATATTTTCAACGGAAAGAGAGGGGAGGTGCTCTTCAAGAACCTCGGGAGGCCAGAGGCATGCCCCCATGGAAACCCCATTGATCCTGAGGTAAGGTTCAAGGAGGTCCCACTGCTGCTGGCTGATGACGGCCAGTATACCGTAAAGAGAGTGGTGTTTGAAGACCAGGCACTTCTAAAGGACCTGGCATCCATTAATGCCCTTCCTGGAACTGTGCTCAACGTCCACAGAGGAGACATTCTTGAGGTGGACAATGAATATGGGGCACTGAAAGTCCCGCATCCCGTTTCCATGTCCTTGAGGCTTTCCCGATAAACATTGAGCGGGGATAGGAATTATTGCCTTTCTGTCATTCAGTTCAGGCGAACTTTTATACGGATATGATACAGAAACGGCAAATGTTTTTCTTCTAGGTCAATATAAATCGTGGATGGCAGATCACAATATACTTAGGGAAAAACTGTCTGCCACAAACAGATACAGGCGGTTGGTCGACCTCAGGAGGGAAGTGCAGTCCTCGAGAGGTTCCATGCCCTTCAGCATTTATGCTGAGCTGGAAAACAGGGTGGATGAGAAGATCCGTACATTCGATTATCCAATGTGTGACCGGGCCAAGGTCACTGTTCTTTTCTCAAACGGCCTGGCAATGGAACTTGAGCCCGACGAGTGCGTATCAGCAATGAAAACTGAGATGAGGCTTTCCTCTTACATATTCAGCAAATATCCTTCTGCCGTTGATTTTAACATTGAAACCGATGTTCTTATGGGGACACGCAGCAAGCAAGCCCATGAAACCGAGAAGAGGAACGAGGAACCTGTTAGGAGCACCCCACTTCACGACAGAATGGATGGAGCGGGCCTGCAGACCAAGGTTGACCTTCTTGTAACAAAGATTGACCGCCTTGAGAAGATGTACAATGAAACAATACCAAAGATTACAAAGGGCATTGATGACCTCAAGGAAAAGATGGATTTCCTCTATAAGAAAATGATTGAAGAAAAGAAGTAGGCCTGTTTTTGGGGTTTACTGAAGACCCTTGAGGAACGGATTTTTTTCCAACTCCCTTTTCATGGTGGTTTCCGGGCCATGGCCGGGAAATACCAGAAGATTTTCATCAAGCCCTGCCAGCTTTCTCAGGGATTTTTCCATCTCTTCCATGGAACCGCCAATATCTGTTCTCCCTATA
>JAJZKS010000156.1 GCA_021850835.1 Thermoplasmata archaeon | reverse complement strand
TGCCTATGTCTGCATTACAATATCAATGCACAAAATCAAAATAAGTTTGCGGAGGGAATGTTAAATTTTTAAGTCTCCTGCGGTTTATTTTTCATGGTTTCAAGAATTTTGATGCATGTTGGCCCGTCTGTTGCCAACTATGGAGTTCTCAGTTCCGCTGTTGCGCCAAATCTCGGATTTGCCTCGCCGGAGTTCAACCAGGCCATGAAATATTCCCTTGGGCAGTTCAGGGAAGTAACAGGCGCAGATGAATCCTACACCCCATTCATCATTCCCGGTGGAGGAACTGCTGCTATGGAAAGTGTTGTATCATTCCTGCCCAGGGACTCCAATGTTCTAATTGTGACAAACGGAGTATTCGGGGACAGGTGGGAAGGCATCCTCTCCAGGTATCCCGTAAAATTCAAGATTCTCAGGGCAAAGGCAGGCCAGGCAATAGCGACAAACCAGATAGCCTCTGAACTCAGGGAAGGCGGATACCATGCTGTTACAATAACACAGGTGGAAACCAGCACAGGTGTACGGATGCCCATGAAAGAAATTGCAGCTGCTATCAGGCCCTTTGTAAAACTTATTATTGTGGACGGTGTGGCAAGCATTGGCGGTGAAAGGATGAATGCAGCCCAGTGGAACATAGATATATGCCTCACGGCCAGCCAGAAGGCACTTGGTGCTCAGGCAGGAGCAGGCCTGCTTGTTGCATCAGAAAATGCAATGTCTCTGCTTCAGAATCCTTCAATTTCAGGTTACCTCCTGGACCTCAGGAACTGGGCGAAGATAATGCAAAGTTTTCTCGCGGGAGGCGGAGGATACTTTGCCACACCCCCGATTGGCACAGTATTTTCACTGGCTGAAAGTTTCAGGAGAATAGAGGTTGAAACAATGGAGGCGAGGATAGCACGGCACAGGACATGCTCAGAAGCTTTCAGGAAAGGCATCACTGAAATGGGGCTTGATGTTGTTGCATCTGAACCTCTCAGGAGCAGCACTGTTACAGGTGTATATCTGGAGAATGCAGACATAGGCAAATTCCTTCAGGAGGCAATGGCAAGAGGCGTTGAATTTGCTGCAGGGGTCCATCCTGAAATAAAGGAGAGGTACTTCAGGGTGGGCCATATGGGCTGGATAGAACCGGCGCATATCATGATTGCCCTCAATGCCATAGAGGGGGCTCTGGAGTCGCTTGGCAGAAAAGTCGAAAAGGACTCAGGGAAGCTGGCTGCGAAAACTGTGCTTGAGAAAGCGTTAATGGCATAGCCAGCCAAATTTCCACTTTTCAGGAATTACGCTTTGGATGGTGTGATATACAAATCGGCAAATTTCCAGAAATGAAATGTTTTGGAATTGAAGGTCTCCATAGAATAAAAAGGTGAATAAACAATTCTTCCGTGAAGTTTTCATTCAATCCTTGAAAGGCAGATCCATAGAGATTTTTTCGATCCTGGTTACAGTATCCACTCTTGCACTGGGAGATATGTTTGCAGATTTGACATATCTGACCTCCTTTATTTCAGCATTCCTTTCCACTGTGATTTCATTGCATTCAATGATGCCGCAGTCTCCGTCTTTCTCTATGTTTACCCTGTCTGCAAATACATCTACAACTTCAGATCCTTTCTCTAGGTTCAGTGTGCCGCATACTATGGTTCCCTTGATTCTCGAATTCTTTTCCACGTTGATTTCATGGGCCCTGACTTCTTTTGCACTCATCTTTCCTGCGAGATCTATCCTGTTAGATTCTATTGTATCGGCTTCAAGCTTGCCTGATACGTCCAGAGTTCTTGATTTAAGCGATGATTGAACTTCACAGGAACCGTTTATCACAAGTTCATTGCATTCACAGGTTTCCCCTATTTTGAGGCTTCCGCTAACATCTATTGTGTCGACTTTCACCTGCCCGGTAATCCTCCCTGAACCGCTTATTTCCAGGCTTCTTCCTTCTGCGTTCCCATCTATGTTCAGCGATCCGGCAAGATCGATTCTTCTGAATTTTACGGGCCCTGTCAGTTTTATAGATCCTCCAATGGAGAGGTCTTCTATTTCCTGCATGATTGTATATTCCAACGATATAATTAAGTATGACTCACAACTTGTGAGTTGATGAACAGATGCAGGCATGACATCATCAACGACATGCTCGGAGCCCTCTCGGCCGATTCAAGGCGGATTACCGATCTCTGCATGGCAGGCAACGTCCCCGTGGATAGAGGGAAAGGCATAGTTGAGGCGCTGGAAAAGTATGGCCTGATAATTCACGCCGAAGAGGCAGGCGAGATTGACTACAGGATAACTGACAGGGGTTACGAATGGTTGGGGCTCTTCAGGATGCTGAGAAAGGTGCTCCCATAACACAATTGCACAATAGTGACCCACGATCATGGCCCCGAAATGGTATCAGCAGCAATATTTGCATTTCTATGCAATTTCTTAAAGCCATTTAAGGCAAAGTTATATTAAACGAAGGGAATAACGCCTGATATCTTGAACGGCAGTGTCTATGAAAGGGAGTTGGCTGGTATTTTTGCCGGGACAGAAAATGTGGTGAACAAGTATGCCAAGCGCCTGCCGGCCCCTGACAGGGGAATTGCCATGGGCATGTTCACCAAGCCTTTCTTTGTGACAAGATCTGCTGGTTCACTTGGCGCTGACCTCATTGCAATGCGGCATGATTATTCGCTTGTGATCGAAGTCAAATCCTCCATAAATGAATCTCTTCTGTTCACAGAGGCATCGGGGAGGATGCAGGACCAGGCCAACAGGCTGAGGGACCTTTGCCAGAGGGCAGGTCTGTTTGTTGTTTATGCTTACAGGATGAAGAGTGTACCGGGCGATCCATGGAGAATGTTCACCATACCTGCAGAGCCTACCGGGAGAATCAGGCACCTTTATGATGTTCTCCCGAAAGTCGGGGAAACAAAAAACGGGAATTTCAGCTTAAAATGGAAAGAGGGTATGCCCCTCTCAAAACTTCTGGACTATATGAACCAGGAAATTTAGAGAGAAGCCTTGAGGGCTTTCTCTATTACTTCAAGGCCCATGTCAGCCTGTTCTTCAGTTAGGTTGAGTGGCGGGATGAACCTCATAGCACTGAGTCCGGTAGGCAGCGAAAGAAGGCCATTCTTGAAAGCATTCATTTCGAAGGCATCTCTCATCTTTGCATTTGGTTCCTTGGTCTTCCTGTTCTTGACGAAGTCAATTGCTAGCATGAGCCCAAGCCCCCTTACATCTCCGATGGCATCGTATTTGTCTGAAAGTTCCTTTAGTCCGGTCTTGAGGTAGTTTCCAACCTTTGTTGCGTTGTCAAGAAGTTTCTCCTTCCTTATGACCTCAATTGTAGCAACACAGGCAACGCTTGCAAGTGCGTTTCCTCCAAATGTGTTAGAGTGAAGCGACTGTTCCGGGAAGTCAAGGCTGTCCTTTACTACAACTGCGCCCATTGGTATTCCGGATGCAATAGATTTTGCAAGTGACATTATTTCCGGTTCAACCCCGAAATGTTCCGATCCATAGAATTTGCCGGTCCTTCCGAAGCCCGTCTGGACTTCGTCCATTATTACCACTGCATTGTTCTCGTCGGCCAGCTTCCTGAGTTTCTTGTGGAACCCCTTAGGCGGAACTATGTATCCTCCCTCTCCCTGGATAGGTTCAACAATGAAACCCGCGAGATTGTCAGGGTGTACATATGTGTGCAGCATGTAATTCTCAATGAAATCCATGACCCTGTTCTCCAGTTCTTCTGGTTCCTCATACCCGTCTATTCCAAAGGGGTTCCTGTACGGGTTGGGGAACGGTGCATGTTCTACCCCTGGCATTGTTGGGAATAAACCCTTCTGCTGTATTGCCTTGGAGGCTGTGAATGCGAGTGACCCCTGTGTCCTTCCGTGGAATCCACCTATGAATGCGATGAACTCCTGCTTCTTGGTATGCACTTTCGCGAGCTTTATGGCGGCCTCGTTTGACTCAGTTCCACTGTTGCTGAAGAATACCTTCTTGTGGAAGGAACCAGGTGTGCTTTCTGCAATGGCCCTCGCCGCGTCAACCTGTTCTTTGTAATAATAATCTGTTCCTGCAAAGTGCCATAGCTTGTCAAGCTGTTCAGCTACCCTGTCCCTCACATATGGATGAATATGCCCAACATTTGTGACGCTGATGCCTGTGGAAAAATCAAGATAGACATTGCCGTCAACATCTTCAACGAAAGCTCCCTGTGCCCTTTCTGCAACGATAGGAAGCGATTTTGTTGTTGTAACTAGATATTTCGTATCCTCATCAACAATTTTCTTGGCATTTGGTCCCGGTGGCGGCACTTTAATGGATATTCTGCTCATTTCTCCCTTAGGATGTGCTTCATTCATCATGTTGATCAGTAACTTATATGAGACAATATTATATATTTTATCTAATGAAAACCGAACATTTGATACGTATTTCGTAATTTGAATATATCCTCGATCATAGATTTCTTTTTAATGTCCTTTGAATTCTACGGGGTACTCATGCCCGGCAATCTTAAGGAAATAAGGGATTTCTGCAGAGATGAACTCACAGATCTCGAATTCTACAGGGGCCTATCCGAGAGAGTCAGGGATGAAAACCTTAAAAAAAGCCTCCTGAGGCTCTCAGATGTTGAACGCGAACACTCGCAGTTCTGGATTTTATATCTCCAGAAGCATGGGGTGGACACCTCCAGAATTAAGCCAAAGAGGATGAAGATAAGATTCATGTACCTCGCTTTCAAGGTACTGGGGATTGGGTTGGCTGTCAACCTTCTTGAATATGGTGAAGTGGAAACTGTTGCAAAATACAGGGAATATGCCACACGAACCGGTGAGGACGAGGAATTTAGGAAGGGTATAGAGAAGATCATCAATGAGGAGATTGAGCATGAAGATGTGTTCAGCTTTACCCTGGAGCAGAACAAGGAAAAGATTGACCGCAACAGGGACATAATTTACGGAATCAGCGATGGCCTGGTTGAGGTACTGGCGGCCATTGCCGGTTTGACT
>JAJZKS010000155.1 GCA_021850835.1 Thermoplasmata archaeon | reverse complement strand
TTGCGCCAGGGCGCTGCCGGATGAGTAAATTGCTATCTTTATCCCTTCTGCCTTCAGCCTTTCCATAGCTTCCGGAACGTCGGGATACACTTCCCCATGCAGCTGGTTCTTCCTGTACCCCTCTTCCCAGATCAGCCCCTGCAATTCTTTCAAAGCTGGATCTTTGCTATCGACGCTAATTAGCCATTTGACATACTTTGTTGCAGAATCTATTTTCTGGGAAATACCTGAATTAGACCATACCTGGGGGGATTTTCCGCTGGCAGAATTTTCCTTATGGGATTTCTCTAACATATCTAACAGATGTGCCACTTGCTTCTCTGAAGAATTTACCTTCAGGTAATCCTCCACTTTTTCACTTGCGTATGAAAATAAAGTCTTGTGGACGAAATCCAGTGGTGTAGTTGTCCCTTCTATATCAAACAGGACTGCACTGACCTCTGCAAATTCAACTCTCATGGGCATAAACGTTCATTCAGTGTCGAATATACGCAGGTCCGAAGCACATGGGCTGATACTTCATTTCCACTCCTTCAGGAACGTAGTAGGGAGTCCATCCGGATTTGTCCTGGAAAAGTCTGATTGCCTTTATGTTTCTGTCTTCGCAGAGGTCAAACCAGTGTTTGGTACCTTTTGGTACCCTCAGAAGATCCCCCTGAGACACTTCAACAGCAACAACCGGAGAGTTTTCTGGGTGAATGTGGAAAATACCCCTGCCGGAAATTGTGAACCTGACTTCATCCTCGCTGTGCCAGTGTTCCTTGTTGAACTTGTTCAGCATTTCAACCAGGCCAGGAGTATTTCCGTTGATGTTGATCACATCCGCTGTTGTGTAACCGCCGCTTTGTTTGAGTTCCTCTATTTCCTTCTCATAGGCAGCCAGTATTTCTTCCTGAGTCGATGTTTCATCAACAGGATAATCCGTGTTCCATCTTTCATAGGTGATTCCTATGCTGGACAGGTATTTTTCTGCTTCCTCTGGATCTTCAATCTTAATTCCCTTATCCGGGATGTTTACCACTACCATACTTTTCACCTCTTTTTCAGTATACTTCAAACCTCATCTTGTATTCAAGGACTCCGTCCGGCCAAGAACTTCTAGCAAAAATTCAAGGCCTTCCACATGCCTTTTGGCTTCCTGTGTGGATTTTCCCCATGCATATAGGCCATGACCGCTTAGCATAAAACCATGGGCGCCCGGGTTACGCCGGAGTATTTCCTTCAGTTCATGAGAAAGAGCATCCATGTCCTGGGAATTCCGCAGAATGGGCAGCCACTCCCTGTGCTCATGTGTCTTTACCCCATCTAGGGCCTTTAACATCTCATAGCCTTCAATCCACAAACCGCCATTTTTTTCATGAATCTTAGAAAGGACAGTCGACCATGGGGAATGTGTGTGGAAGACAGCCTTACATGAGACTTCTTTTACCAAAGTGATATGAAGAGCAGTTTCTGCGGATGGCTTGTACTTTCCATGAAGCACATTTACATTCTGGTCTATAAGAATTATCTGGTCCTGCTCGAGGCTGCCCTTGTCAAGTCCGCTCCCGGTAATTGCAAGTATTAGCGGTTCTTCCGAAACCACTGCACTGAGGTTTCCGCTTGTGCCCATGACCCATCCACGGGAGTGGAACGCAGCGCCTATCTTGGACAGTTCGCTAGAAATCTTCCCATAGTTCTTCTTCAGTGCTTCATTTGAATTGTAGTTAAATTCCAACTAAATGTCCTCCTTTCTTATTACATGAATGCTGCAACTTGCATTTTCCCGAGGTCCCGTGAATTTGAATTGGATTTATTTTTCCTATTTCAACATTGTGCGAGACCGCATAAGGGCAATTCGGGATCCATATTGTAATCCGCCCATAGGTAAAAATAAAATAGTGCTGTTCAGTGCGAGTTCATGAAGATAAAGTCAAAGTTATCTGTGAAGCATAGGTACCTTGCATTTTCCTTCTTGATTGTTTTTCTTATGATCCTGTCTCTCTTTACATTTTCTTCTGGTGCTACCCAACCCGGTTTATGTAACAGTGAAAATAACTCCCCGACAATGATGCCCCACAACCGGGTGCTAATGAGTCCGGCCTTAGGGGCAGTGAACCCCAGTAGCAATTACAAGTCTGAACCTGCCCCCATGGGACTAGCAGATTATGGCATAGGTCCGGGCAACACCCCGTATATGTATAATACAACCTCTTTTCTGGGAATCATAAACATAGGATCCATTTCTGTGGTAAACAATACTACTGAGAGCACGGCACTCTCCATACAGCTTAACATCAACCTTGAATTTCAGGACGCAGGCATCGCCTACGTATACTGGGTTCAGGATGTTGTCACCCTAAACACTACAACTGACAGTATACAATTCATAGACAATATTTGGAATATGAGCTCCGGATCAGCGGCAATTCTTAACAGCACTCTGGCAGGAAACGGCACTGTGGCTGCAGCCATAGGGACACAATTCTACTATGATGTTTCGAATCTTAGCCTGCCTGGTTCTTCAGTTGACATAAGGGCCCCAACAACTATACAACTTGAAGTGAACAGCACAGTTAGCCAGACCGGTATTCCGGAACTTGCCTTCCAGTACAATGACGGATTTAGCTGGCAGACTTATGATAACGTAAACTTCACTTTTGCGACTGCTCTTTCCAACAAGCCGGTATTCGTGGTGGACGGTTTTTCATATGAACCTACCAATTACACATTTTATGATGCAGAGCTAATACTTGGCGGACCAGGTGGCGGATCCTACAGCACAGATCTTTCCTCAAATGTCTCGCTTCAGCTACAGTACTGGAATGGAAACAACTTCCAGGAAATACCCAATGCTTACAATTTTGGTTCCAACACTGCAGAGTCCATGAGCAATGTTGTTTCTGCTGGATACTATTATAGCTCAAACGGAAGCCTTTTCGAGAAAATAACAAGTGGCGCAGGATCGCTGGCCCAAGTGTACACTTCCAGCATGGTTTCTTCTCTGGAAATAGAGGCGCCAGTCAATGGTGGTGTTATTTCCATAAATGGCCATAACACATCTTTCACGGGCAGCAAGGTAAACCTCACGCTTTGGCCTGGCACCTATTCAGTAAAACTATATGCCAATGGCCTGCTTTATTACAGAACTGAAGCAACTCTTGCCAGCGGACAGAATCTGTTTCTACATGCAAATGAATATCTCGTGAGCGTAAACGAAACAGGTCTTCCCTCAGGCACTCTGTGGTGGGTCAACCTGACTCATAGTTCCCATTCTTCTGTTTCTGGTAATAACAGTTTCTACCTTCCCAATGGCACCTATTACTTCAATATCTCAAGCGACGATTCTAGTTTCTTGCCAAACATGACAAATGGCACTTTTTCAGTTTCAGGTTCCAATTTGACTTTTACCTTAGGATTTTCGCCTGTACTTTACAACGTTACTTTCAGGGAGAGTTCGTTGCCAACAGGGACGAAGTGGTTTGTCATACTCCAGAATACCACGTATAGTTCCACAAATGGATCAATTATGATTCAGGTGATAAATGGGGCTTATGATTTCACCATATACAATCTCACGGACTATTACACATTGAATTACAGCTATAATCTTTCGGTGAAAGGCAGCAACATATCAGATTTAGTATTGTTCTACCAGTATGCAGAAATTAAGGGAACCGTTTTTCCTGTTGGGGCCAGAGTTACAATAAATGGAGATGCAGTACCACTTCATAATGGAACTTTCTCATTCTTTGCGAAACCTGGAAATTTCAGCATCGAAATTACCCTGGCTGGGTACAGTCCCTATGAAAAGAACCTGTCGCTAATCAACGGTCAAAACGTTTCACTATCTATCAGCCTCACCAAAGTCGCTACACCCAGTTCCAAAATGCAGGGCCTTGAAGTGCTTGGGGGTTTAGCTGCCCTACTTGTCGTGGCTGGAATAGGGGCAATGATTGTGAGAAGACGTTAAAAACATATTTTCCACTCATTTTCTCATTTTTTAGTTTAATCCTAAACTTGAGATATATAAATTACATTTTCCAAGCATGGTATTTCAGGACATACTCACGATAAGCCAGATAAACTACATTTCCAGATTGCAGAACAGCCCCATGGTTAGGAGAACCGTCAGGAACTTTCTTAGTGCCTGCGGGAAGGATTATACAAATGAGCTCACGCGGAAGGAAGCATCAGACTTGATCTCCCTTCTCCTTCACGTGAAAACAACCTAGCTTATGGTTTCACACCGGGAACAAATGCGGATTCAAACGACGCCCAGTGGCTCGTACGGCTCTGGCGGATACACTACCTGAATCGGGTCTCCAGGCTTTACCTTTCCGCCCTCCAACACAATTCCCATGACACCGGACTTTCTAATGACAGAACCGTCTGATTTTTTCTCGAGGACCGCTGACATAAGGCCTTTTCTGAACCCATCAAGCTGTGCACATGGATTTCTCAACCCGGTGATTTCCACCCTGGCTTTCTCGCCCAGCCTAAGGATTGTCCCCACTGGCAGGGATAGCAAATCTATACCCCTAGTTGTGATATTCTCTCCAATTTCACCAGGTCTTATATCAAAACCGTATTCTTTCAGTTCTATGAATAGTTCCTCGTGAATAAGATGAACCTGCCGAAGGTTTGGCTGGTCCGGATTGACTGCAACTCTGGACCTGTGCTGCACGGTTTTACCAGAGTGTGCATCTCCGTCAACTCCCAGGCCCCTCACAAGCTCTATCTCAGGTTGCACTTCCTTCGAAAAATTGTGCTCTCTGCTTCTGTTCACAGACACAACCATCATCCTGGAATCGGCCATATCCTGTTTGCCTTCCAACCTGACGCACCTCACCATCGATGTATAGAAAGTGAATCCCTATATTAAAGTCTTGAATCTAGAACTATGTATTCAAATAGAACTTAGAAGGAAGTTCCTCACCGACCTGATAAAACCCTTTTCCACTTCCTCCCCGACATGCTCATCACCGAGTTTCACTCCACCCCTTATTACATCATCGGCAAATGGGTCCC
>JAJZKS010000154.1 GCA_021850835.1 Thermoplasmata archaeon | reverse complement strand
TTTAAAGATTTTTTCATCCAACATTTTTCACTATAGAGCAACAAAAAAGCATTTGCAAATACGGAGTTTTTCTGGAGAGAAGCTATAGGGTGCCGGCCATTGGCTTCTCAACATTTGACCATGTGCTAAAGGAAATCAAGGAAACCGGAATCGAAAGGAACATTCTTGCCACGGACCTCGGACAGACTGATTCAATTTCGCCCGTCGAAGGAATGGCTGAACTCTCAAGATTTTTGCTTAAAAATGGCTACAAAGTGGATGAAATCAGGCAAATGAGTGTAGACAACCAGGAATTTTTAGTGAGGTAAAAAAATGTTGGATGAAAAAATCTTTAAAAGAAATATTTGCCCCGTTAATGGATTTCGTATCCATTCCGGGAAAAGCGTGAATTGTGAAGAAAATGAGAACCTGAAAATGGGGGCGGTTCTGTGACCGTTTCCAATGAAGACATCACTTCGGTACTCCAGGGCGCATATGACCTTCATGTCCATCCGGCCCCAGATGTGATGGATCGCAGTGGTGACGATATAGAATTTGCAAATATGGCAAAAGAAGCGGGAATGAAAGGTTTCGCTATAAAATCCCACTACGTACCAACTGCTGACAGGACCTACTATGTAAATAAGCTGGTTCCGGGCATGAATGTCATCGGAACCCTGACGCTTAATAATGCAATCGGTGGAATGAACCCTCAGGCCGTAGACATAGCTGGCAGGGCAGGAGCGAGGCTTGTATGGCTCCCTACGGTTGATTCCCTGAACGAGTTCAACAACAAGGGAAAACAGGACGAGTCAAAACTTCCTTACTGGGCCTTAATGCAAAGACAGCTTGAGAAAGATAAGATTTTAAGGCCGCCAATAAGACTCTTCGATGATAAGGGGAACCTGCTCAAAGAAACTGAAGAGATAATTTCGCTTTTCATTAAGTACAAACTCATCATGGCAACGGGACACTTGTCTCCAGTTGAGGGCCTAAAACTGGTAAAGGAAGCCGTGGACATGGGCTTAGAGAGGATCATAATAACACACCCTGATTTCCCTACAACCTTTTACACAATAGAGCAGCAGAAGGAAATGGCAAGGCTCGGAGCTTTCCTTGAACGCTGTTATACGACTCCGGCTACGAACAAGGTCAGTTGGGAACATGTCCTGAAAGGAGTAATGGAAACGGGCCCCGAACACAACCTCATTGCCACTGACCTTGGCCAGAAAACCGCCATTTTCCCTGTTGAAGGTTTCAAGAAATTCGCCGGATTCTTCTTGGAACATTCATTGACCGTTGAAGAAGTGCGTCAAATGACTGTTGAAAACGCGCATCATCTGTTGAGGTGAAAGAATGGAAAGGACTTCTTTATTAGTGGTTAGTGCGCATGCAGCTGATTTTGTCTGGAGGGCAGGTGGAGTAATAGCAAAGTACGTTAAGATGGGGAAGAAAGTTCAGATTATTGCCCTTTCCTATGGAGAAAGAGGAGAATCTGCCGAGCTCTGGAAACAGGGAAAGACTCTCGACGAAGTAAAGACAGCAAGGAGGGAAGAAAGCTCTAAGGCTGCCCAGATCCTTGGGGCACCGGTAAGGTTCCTGGACTGGGATGATTATCCCATAAGAATCACTGATGACCGGTTGATTGAACTTGTAAAGATACTTCGGGAATACCAGCCTGAAAACATTGTTACTCATGGCAGGAAAGATCCGTTTAATACCGACCATGAAACGGTGGCAGATGCAGTGCACAGGGCATCAATACTTTCAATCGCCAGAGGAGTGTTGCCCGAAGTGCCAGTATGCAAGCAACCGAGGATATTCGGGTTTGAGCACCACCAGTCAGAACTTTCAGAATTCTACCCTGATCTGGTCATTGACATAACGGATGTATTCGATATCAAGAGAAAGGCCATGGAGTGTTTCCAGGCACAGAGCCACCTAATTGAATATTACAGTGAGAGGGCATTCATACGGGGCAATCATGCACGTAGGATTTCCGGGATTCAGGACTACAAATTTGCAGAAGCATTCATGAGGACCTATCCTTATGTTGGCGGTGAATTCCTTTGACACATGAGATTAACAAACTCATCCCCCGTTCAAAGGAAGACAGGGCCATATGCAGCCGGCTCACTTCATATGGGGTTGCCACAGTTTCGGAATCTCAGGAAAAAACTAATGTAATGGATCCAGGGATCAGGCCGATCCAGACTGGAAAGTCGGTATCCGGTGTAGCTGTTACAGTGTGCACTGCTGATGCTGATAATCTCATGATTCATGCTGCGATCGAATACTGCCAGGAAGGCGACATTCTTGTTATCAGCACATTGTCAGAGACCAGGTGTGGTTATTTCGGGGAACTAATGGCAACTGCTTGCAAGATGAAAGGAATAGCGGGGCTGGTCATCGATGGTGGAGTGAGAGATACAAAACAACTCAGGGAAATGGGTTTCCCTGTTTGGTCGAGGTATGTGAACGTTACAGGAACTTCGAAGGTTAAGCCAGGCTGGGTCAACACACCCATAACTGCTGGAAATGTGACCATTTACCCGGGGGACTTTATTACTGCTGATGACGACGGTGTCGTAGTTACCCGCCGAGAGAGAATAGATGAAGTACTTTCAGCGGCGGAAGCAAGGGAAAAGAAGGAAGAGGGAACAAGAAAGAAAATCAGGGAAGGTCAGCTGAGCGTGGACTTTTACTCACTAAGGGACGTTCTCAGGGACCTGAATATCAAGATAAATGGATGAGAGAGGAAAGAAGGAACATGGCAACTACTAGCTCTACTAAGGTGGTCTTTGCAAGCGCTTTGGGCACAATCGTTGACTACTATGATTTATTCATAGTGGCCACAGCGGCATCCCTAGTGTGGCCCCATATATTTTTCACGGGTCTAAGCGCTGCAGCAAAGGTAAGTGAATCTGTAATTGTATTTGGAATAACATACGTGAGCCGGCCAATCGGCGCGCTCATATTCGGACACTTCGGTGACCGGATGGGGCGTCGTAACATGATGGTATGGACTCTTGTGCTGACTGCAATAGGAATAGGGGGAATTGCTGCCCTTCCTGATGCATCTGTAATCGGTTCCACAACTGCTTTCACCGCAATTGTGGTTTTCAGGATAATTCAGGGTATTGGGCTTGGAGGAGAATGGCCTGCAGCATCCTCGCTTTCTATAGAATACATAGCAACGTCAAAGAGGCGCGCGTTTCTTACAAGCTGGATCCAGAACGGTGCCAATATAGGTCTTCTATGTTCATCTCTCCTCTTTACGTTCCTTGCTACAGTGTTCACGCATGCCCAATTGCTTGGCTTTGCCTGGAGAATTCCCTTCATCATCGGGGTTCTTATCCTCGTCGTAGCCATTTTCATAAGGATGAGAATAGAAGAGAGCCCCCTCTTCTCAGAACTAAAGGAAAAGAAAAAGCTTGACAAGCTCCCTATACTGGACTCCATTAAGGACAAGTGGAAAACCATGCTCCTTCTTACCCCGGCTGCATTCTTTATCATAGGTGCACCAGGGATATTTGTGAGCGGTGCCTATATTCTGGACTTCCTGAAAGCTTCTTCAGTCATAACAGATTCGCAGTTGAGCTTTGCAGTATCTATCGCAGCGGCATTCGCAATTTTGTGGGCAATAGCAGGCTCTTTCCTTGGAGATAAATTCGGGAGGAGGAAGACCATGATAATCTCAGCGATTCTCGTGATAGCTTTCCTTTATCCTTTCGAACTAATCGTGAAGATGCAGAGTTACCTGTTATTTGTTATTGCTCTGGTTCTTTTGAACGGTTTCTTCAAGATTGCAGATGGAGTAGCACCAACGCTCATAACAGAGCAGTTTGAGACAAGATACAGATTCTCAGGGTCAGGAATTGCATACCAGTTGGGGAGCCTGACTCTTGGAATAATGTCACTTACACTGATACCTTACATAGTGGGAGTTTCAGGTGGAGTTTCGAAGTCTCTTGGTCTGATTATAATTGTGGGCATAATTGCAACAGTTATCATGCTCATAACCACACTCCTCCTTAAAGAAACCAAGGATAAACCTGTTGAGTAGTTTCACTCAACCATTTATTTTTTTAAAATATTTATTATAATTTTTTTAAATTGTTAAAGCCTTTTTTGGATTAGGACTTCGACAGAGCAATCAGGGCATCTATGGTCTCATCCACTTTTGTCACCATGGGATAATGGGCTGCCACTAGGAGCTTGTACTCCCCGTCCAGTGAATCCAGGAAGTCCTTCCATTGCTTCTCAATATCTTCCCAACTCCTATTGCAGAAAATATATGCCTTCTTTGCCTTGTCCACTTTCTCGCTCACTTGAATGGATTCAAAGGCTAGTTTGGAAGGCCATGGGGTAAGTTTCGAAAAGAACCAGTCTTTGTCATCACCTTTAAGGTCCCAGGCCAGGTCATCAAGAAACTCATCAGGGACTCCAAGTTTCCAGCCTGAACCTTCTGCCTTCACAGCTTTTTCAATAATTCCCCTCTCATCCTTGCTCATCTGCTCAATTCCGCCCTGGGGCTCCCTCGATTTTTGAGGTACAAAGGCATCAAAGTAGAACAGCATCTTAATTCTTTCTGGAACCTCGTCATAAACCCTTGAGATCACCTTGCCTGCGAAACTGTGCCCGACAAGCACAACAACATGCAGGTCTTCATATTCGAGAAGGTTTACAACGTCCTGTGTGGCAGTGTCCATTCCAAAGTCCTCCCGGGCGAGATGAACTCTGTCGCCCATTCCAGTAAGAGTGACAGCATAAACGTCGTGGCCTTTCTTGCGCAATGGGCCAAGTATTTTCTTCCAGATCCAGGAACCCAACCAGGCACCATGGACAAAGACAAAAGTTGCCATTATCTTTGAAGTTTTAATCAATTAATAATTTATGTGGTAAATGGAATTTGTGTACACCATTTCTAGGAACAATTAAGGGCCAGATTTTCATAAATGAGCGGACCCGCCGGTTTTAGAACGTAATTGCGTTTGAAAATCTTATATATTGTATACGTGTTAACATGCCTGATATTCAT
>JAJZKS010000153.1 GCA_021850835.1 Thermoplasmata archaeon | reverse complement strand
TATTTATAGGATTACCTACAATACAGGGCTTGCACTTTTGCCCATAAAGCAAAGGGCCGGTAGATCAGAGGTAGATCGCTTCCTTGGCATGGAAGAGGCCTGGGGTTCAAATCCCCACCGGTCCATACCCTCCAGTTCCGTGGAATTTTGAACCCCTCCCCTTCCGGGTGAGCCTTTTCTCCTTGTGGCAAACAGGTCAATCCTTCGTGCCTTCTCGATGGCTGTCAGCTGAGACGGATGGGTGTACTTTGCTGTTGTTTCAAGGTCCTCATGGCCAAGGAGTTTTGAAACATAGATTATGTCCATGCCACCTTCCAGGAGCTCCATGGCATACGTGTGTCTGGCCATATGGGGATGGAACTTTACTCCCGCAATGTCCGCGCAGTCCTGCATCTTTTTCCTGAAGAAATCATAGGACATGTGGCGCTTCTGCGTTGTGAAGAGATACTCCCTGTCTGTGGGATCCCGGACTGCAATGTATGCAAGGATGGATTCCTTGGATTCGGGAGGCAGATATATTTCTCTTGTCTTCTGGCCTTTGCCTGTTACTATGATAGTGTCTTCCCGGATGTTCTCGAGCTTCAGGTTGACGGCTTCTTCCAGCCTTACACCTGTGCCAAAGAGCAGGTACATCATGGCTCTCTCACGCTTCCCCTTCCTTGTTGCAGCATCGAGGAGCTTCTGTTTCTGTTCAGGGGTGCAGTACCGGATCATGAACTCCGAACCGTATTCCTTGAAGTATTTCAGCTCCTTCTTCCTGGTGTATTTGAGGTAGCGGTTGGCGATCTTGATGTAGCCGTTTGCAGTCTTGTTGCCCTTTTCATTCCAGACCTTCCTGATGAATGCCTGGATGCTGTCCCTTGAATCTACATTGCAGTGCTTCTGAAGGTATTGCATCTTGCGCATTGTGGCTTTGACTGTGTTAGGGGAAAACCTCATTTCTTCAATGAGCCAGTTCTCGAAGGCTTCAGTTTCCATCTCACTCATCGCCTCCGTTCGTGAAGTTTGCGATTGCCATCCTTGCCATGATATAGAGGACAATGCCCGCAAATGACTGCCATATTATGTTCCAGATCGGCATGACAGGATCAGGATTACCGAAGGAAATAGAGTTGATCGCATTGTCTGCATTTACTATCACAACCACTATGGCAATGGCATAATATGCTCTGGGCCTTATTCTTGGCTTAATCAACATTATCGCCTCCGTTGGGGTTGGGGTTCTTGGCATCTATAAAAACAACATATGCAGATTGGAATTCTCCTTTGAAGCACACTCTCTTTACAACATACCCACAATTTTGCATGATGTCAAATACTTCCTGCTCAATAGTTAAGATGTTTGTTAACATCCCCCGGTTTGATTTTCCATAGACGTCTATGTAGCCCTCTTCCGAATGTTCTACGTAATAACCGAGAGTTCTGATAATTTCTGCCAATTCGCTTTCATTTTGTGGGTTCAATGTGCTTATGTCATATTTGGCTTGTTCTATTTCCGCCATCCTCAGTCGCCTCCGTTTGCTTGCTGGGGCTCTTTATTAGTCCAAACGGATGGATATTGATCTAACCAGAAGTCCCGATGTACAAGATAGTAAAAATGGCAGATAGAGCATTTTCTTGCATGTATGTCTTCTGCACCAATCACAGTGTAAGGTCTGCCCAATCTGTGTACATGATCAGAGTTAAGCAAAGGTGTCAATTCCGCTTTAGTAAAAATTCCCATTTTAAGTACATCATTGAAAGAGAGAACGTGATAACGGAATCCTATCTTAATCTCAACTTCGTTTTGCATTCCTCAGTCGCCTCCTTGCGGTCTGAACGTGAAGGTGTCCTCATACCAATCGAACTCCTTGAAGTGAGGGCAAAACGAAGCTTCTACCTCAATTATTCCATCTGACCTCTCATGTGCAGAAATTGGCCTGTCGCAAACTGGGCATGAAGTGTTCCAGTCCTCTCCGTCTTCTGAGTACACTTTTACTCTAATATTTCCGTCTCTGTCAAAATCCAATGCCATCCTCAGTCGCCTCCGTTTGATTTCCAGAAAAATCTTACCCTGTATCCATAGTAATCCTCCAGAGGCTTAAAACGAAAACCTGCCCTTTTAAGTGCTTTTTTTAATCCCTCGAGGGAACTAAAGCCGCCTACTTTTGCATCAAATTCCGTCAAGTCCTGGAAAGACACAGCCTGGACTTTGTAAACTTTCACCACGCCTATGTGATTCCCATCCAGATATACGGGCAATTCATCATCATAGTTAGTGCCGTCTTCATAGCAGGGCAAAGAAAAATGTGATCTTATTGTCTGCACAATCTCACGTTTGCAAAGAGAATAAGCGGCATCATTCCCAAGCACTCTCGAGGAGAATTTTAACTCGGTGGAATAACTACTCATGGTTATCGCCTCCTTTGGGGTTGGGGTTCTTCTTTGCCCACATTTCTTTAACCTCGTCATCCGATATTCCAAACGATAATTGGAGAAATCTCACATATTGTAAATATGCGGGAATACAACTTTCAGGCAATTCCAATGGGTTAAACTCTCTTTCCGCCATCCTCAGTCGCCTCCCTCTTCTTCCTCAAAGTCGGATTTAATCCAGTGCCATTCCCATTTTCCAGTTTCATTATTAAATAATGGTATTCGTTTCGCCATATCCTCAGTCGCCTCCGTTCTCATTCATCAGTTCCCTTGTTTCCTTGACCTTCCTGACTGGAATCAGAATAACAGCCAGGGCAACAATGAAAAGGAAGGCGCAGGCTTCCCATATTGACAATTCATCGTTCACTCAATCCACTTCCATTTTTGGCATTTCTTCACGCATTGCCTGTGCGTTCCTTCCCCTCTGTTTTGCTATCCGGGGGTCAGTTGGAAGGTACTTTCCCTCCTGCTGGAACTTCTGCCTCATTCGCTTTATTGACTCAAAAGAGACTTCGGCCAGGTGGCAGAATTCCAGGTATGAGATTTTCACTCCCCGGATCTTCGTGCTGAGGAGGAAGACCAGGGATACGTCTGAATTCCTTGCTGCGGGGTATTCCCTTAATATCTGCTCGACTGCGTCCTTTATTGCGGGGATTTCATCCTGAGGGTTCATATTTTCTCTACCTCCCTCATCCTGGCGTCTTTCCTCATTTTCGTGTGAATTATGAGGGTTTCATCCTTCAGGCTGTCCATGAGGTAATTCACGTGCTCTGTGGGGTTATCCCCGTAAATGAGGGCACAAATGAATGGTATAGCAGCAATGTAATCTGCAAAGGTTGTTTCATCCGGCATACCGAGCCTTTCGATGACCTTCTTGGCAGCTTCTGTCTGCATTTCAAAAGTTATCTCTTTCATGGCATTCATTTCTTCACCGTCCTTGATTCAAGGTTCCTCTGGTCTGCCTCGCAGATCTCGATCATTTTCGTCACGGTCTTGCCGTCAAAGCCGGGCATTGAGACCGTTGCCAGCCTTCCCCTGTGGTTGCCGAATGCACAGGTCATGGTTTTACCCCCGGAAACTCCCTTATTCTCAAGTCTTCAGGCAAATCTTCCAGCTTAGTCCCCGGCCTGAATCCACCTAACTGCTTCATCCAGATTGCAACATTCTGCTCTTTCGCCTGCTTTACGAGACTTCTGGCCCAATCGATTTTCATTGGCCGGTGATTCGGGCCTGATTCCCCTCCTATGATGATCCAATCTATGTCTGACAAATCGACTTTGCCGATGTCAGCTAGCAATGGCTCAAAGGAGATGAATCGTGTCTGAACTGGAAGATATCTCAAAATACCTATCCTTGGTTCATACAATGGCAGTTCCACGCTCACACCAAGCCAGAGATTTTCAGGAAAAGGAATGAATCTCTTTGATGCCGTGTAATACTTTTCTGCATTCTCCGGCCTTTTTGTCAGTATTTGGAATATAACATCGGGCCTTGATGCTATGGCATCCATGGTCTGGTCGATGAAATTATAGGGAACTTTCTCATGGAACATATCAGACATTGAATTGACAAAGACCTTTGAACCTGCTGGGATTTTCTTTACTTCCTTGAGTTTTTCCGGTCTCAACCTCACTTCAAATGACCTGTGGAATCTGTGGACTGTCAGGTATTCTGCATAACAGTTCTGGCACCCAGGGGATTTTTTTGAGCATCCGAATACTTGATTCCATGTAAGGTCAGTCCAGCTAATTTCTGTCTTGTTCACAGGAATCTCCCTCCAAGTTCACGGTTCAGCATGATTTCCTTGTAATAACCTGAGATCTCAGCTTCGCTTGTGGCCATGAAGATGTTGTTCTCGCTGTACAGCCTCAGCATAATGTTGCCCAGCCTTACGCCGTTGAATTTCCATACCTGCACAGTTAAAGGAGTCATTGGGCACCACCCATGAACTCCTGGGCCTTCCCGATTGCAGCATTGAAGACCCTGGTATGCCTGAATTTTGTATGGCCAAGATACTGCCTCCATGTCATTTCGCCTAATTCCGGGTGCTTCAGGCATATGCAGGATTTTCCCCTCATGTCGTACCTGAGATAACCGGCATCAATGAGGTGCTGGCGCTTGACCCTCATTTTTCTGTCAGAGCTTACTATCCTGGCACGGGGAGCTTTCGGAAATGCCACTGGCGTCAGGCTGTCAAGGAAAGAGGTTATCTCCTCAGGGGTCTTGTCCCTCAATACACCGCTGACTGACTCTACGTACTTCCCTTTCACATTAACCATCTATGGAACCTCCAGCGGGATTCCAAGGTCTGCGTATTTGAGCCTGATCTCCCTGATCTTGTCCTGAAGGATAGTTGCCTCGAGGCGCCTTGACCTTACGCTTTCCCTTGAGATGTCAGCAAGTTCCTGGTACGTCTCGGCCCTTTCCTCTGCAAGCTTGATTTCCCCGCTTATGCGAATGAAGTCTGAGTTCAGGGTCGCAAGGAGGATTATGTCTGCGTCTGTCTTGCCTTCGGGATGGGCTTTTCCAAAGTGTGCGCCTTCTGCCCTGGCTGAATAAAAAGTCCTTGGGCATGACTGGAGCCTGCACTTTACTTCGCCTGGCATT
>JAJZKS010000152.1 GCA_021850835.1 Thermoplasmata archaeon | reverse complement strand
ACTGCTTTCTGTATTCTTCAATAATATGGGCTGGAATCTCACCATGTTCAAAGAGAAGTCTTCCCACAAGGGTGGACTTTCCATGATCTACATGACCGATTGTTACCAAGTTTACGTGTGGTTTTGCTTGTGCCATTTATTTTCACCTAATCTTTTACCTAGATACGGTTTTTGCATATAAGGGCTTTAATTCTCTTAAGACCCTTAAGACCTTACCCGAATACTTTGCAGCATATATAGACTTTTTCAAGTCGGAGGGTTACTGAATTTTACCTGCAGTACACCGCTGGCGCACCCATATGGATAGAAATTTTATTATTTGAATATGGCGGAATTTCTTATAGGTTTGTTATGCATTATACTGCATTGACACTTCAAAATGTCTTCGTGATACCGCATGGGGATGAAATTATCGACCATCCCAACAGAGAAAGCATTGAGCTATGGGAGAAAATAAGAGAAATAACAGCGGGCGATGATTCCGATACCATAGTGATAATCAGCCCACATGGGCTGAAACTAAGTGATTCCATAGGCGTCATTAACACACAGTACCTCAATGGATCCCTTTCACTCAAGACCAGGAAGATAAGGAGGAAGTATGAGACTGACCGGGTTCTTGCTTCTACCATTGCTGGTTCAAGCAGGCTGGCCCAGGAGGTATCTTTTATCACCAATTCCGGCCCTCTTTCTGTTTTCCCTCTGGACTTTGGAACCGTTATACCTCTAATATTCTTTGGGAGAAAGAGAATAGTATCAATCGGACAGCCGAGATTCTGGAACCTTAATGGCCTTGTGGATTTCGGGAAAACCCTGGCTAGTGTCTCAGAACAATATGAACAGAAGGTCACAATAATCATAAGTGCGGACCAGGCGCACACTCATGCCCCTGACGGAATTTACGGTTACGCCCCGGAGGCAGGGCCATATGAAGACCTTGTTGAGGAATGCGTGAAGAATTCTGACTTCTCTCCCCTGCTGAGCCTGTCTCATGATTTCGTGGATAAGGCCAAGCCCGACAGTTTCTGGAACATGCTGATATTGAAGGGCATCATGGACCACACGGGGAAGAGAAGTGAACTGGATTACCATTACATTGAACATTATTTTGGGATGCTGCTTGCGCACCTTGTTTGATCAATAGAAGAAAAGCGAGGGAATCGAAACCAGAAATGGATGGGTAATTGCATAATTCGGAAAAACTAATAAATATATCACGAATATTTCATACCAATGACAGCTGACACTAAAATAAAACTGGTTATCGTAGTAACGGCAATTGTAACTGCTGCCTTCGGTTACTCTGTTGTTATCAAGCCGTTTTAAAATTCCCAATTTATTCCCCCCCTTGTGACTGTTAATATATTATATTCAGTACCGATGAATGTACATGAATTTTGAAGACCAGCTTAGGGACTTCAGCAGGCAGGTAAAATTCAAGGCAAACTTTGGCGAGTTGAGCCCATTCAAGAATATTGTGATTTCAGGCATGGGAGGCTCCGGAATTGCCGGAAGCATTTTTTCTGAAATTTATGACAAAGCCCCAGTTCAGGTTGTCAGCGACTATGGCCTTCCATCTTATGCTGACAGGGATACACTGTTTGTCGGCATAAGCTATTCAGGCAATACTGAAGAGACTGTTGCGGCCACAAAGGAAGCCATGAGGCGCGGATGCCAGGTAAGGCTTATTACATCGGGCGGAGAACTTTCAGAACTTGGTGCCGAAACGGTTGTTGTCCCAAAAGGTTACCAGCCAAGAGCAGCGCTTGGTTACCTCATAAAACCATTCCTCAGTACATTCATTACTTCTGATGAGGCCCAATATGATAGGATTTCGAGGCTGCTTTCAGACATGGACACAAACAACAGCAACGAAAAGGATGTTGCGGGGAAGATATTTGGCAGAAGGAGCATCCCTTACGTTCTGGGCTATCCGCCATTCAGGTGGGTTGCATACCGCTGGAAGACCCAGTTCAATGAGAATTCAAAGATTCTGGCATTTTCAGCCTATTTTCCCGAACTCGATCATAATGATGCCATTCCGTTCAAGCACACTTATGGCAAGGAGAATTTTTCCTTCCTGGTTTTCGGCGGGTCCACAGGCCAGATAGAGAAAAGGGTGAGGTTTACATCGGAAATTACTTCCACAGAATACATAACAATACAGCCAAAGGGGGACACTGTCCTTGAGAAGCTGTTCTACCTTGTCCATGCCGGGGACTATGTCTCATACCACCTCGGCAATATGAGGAAAATTGACCCGGAGGACGTTTCTGTCTTAACCGAGCTCAAGGAAAGGCTAAAGTCCTGAAACGATTGTTGAGTTGCCCGGAGGAAGTATTGGATCAATTTCCTCCATGGGCACGCCAAACTTCTTTGATATTTTCTGGGACACAGAGTTTCTCTTCTCGTCTCCTGGCGTTATGATAACCGTGTTTTCTGGAAGGCTGGCATCTTGAAGCGCAGGGAAAGCCATTGCCTTGGATTCGCCTTTGTACTCTTTTATGAAAATCGCAAGTTTCATAGGCAGGTCAAAAAGGTAGTTTCTCTTTCCCCTGACGATCCATGAGCCTGTGGATACATATTCACCTGATTCCGGGGTCTTGCTGACCTGGGATGGGTAAACCCAGTATGCTGCACCGGAACTGACTCCTGCAGGCCACGCTCTTGAAAATGAAATGGCAAATGCACAGGCTTCCCTTATTGTTTGCTCAGTTGGTTCCCGGTTTCCCTCAATCTTAATGATGGTGCTTGGGGCCCCGTAGACATCCGCATGGACATAGAGATCTTTTTCCTTGAGGTGCTTTTTCACTATCCTCTCATTGCTCTTGGCGTCCCTTCCGGAAATTACGAGGAAATCCTCTGATGAAATGAACCAGTGGTAAATTTCGAACCATTCCTTTTTTCTGCTCTTTGCGGCACTCTTCTTTTCTGTTACCCTCTTTGCCTTCGTCTCCTCTATGGCCTTGTACGCCCCTTCTATTTTTGACTTGAAATCTTTGGATTTCTGGAAATAGTTGTTTGCATTCTGCCCGGCTGAAATGTTTAGATCAAGGACAATCGTGTTTCCCGATTCTTCTAGTTCTATTGCCTTGGTCGCGGAATTGTATGATGATATGGTGAAACCATCAAATTCCTTTACTTTAGAAAGGTCCTGGCTTTCCTTGGCCCTGGAAAGTTTTCGTATCAGGGTCTCAAACCTGCCAAGGGATTGCATAATGGCAGTTCCACGTTGAAAACTGATCTCACGCTGCTTCTGGAACTCCTCAATGCTCTTTTCCATGGATTCTATCCTCCTTGTTATGGGGTCCTTGGTTTCGCCCGATGGATAGTGGTTCTGGAGATACTCCAGCATTCCCTTGTTAAGATCATCATACAGGATGTCTGGCTCTTTTTTCAGGTGAAGCATTGGCACTGGTGAAAGCAGGCTCTGTTCCTGGTAAAAGTAAGCCCTGCATTCTTTTGTCTGTTCGAGAATACTGCCTATGCCTGCCCTGATCCTGCCAACAAGCCCCAATGACTCTTTTGCCGGGGCGTCCTTGTCTGCGCCAAGCCTGAACAGCACTTCCTCGGCCATGTCCCCGCCAAGGTTCAACCTTGTTGCAAGGGTCTGGACAAGGGAAGCTTTGCTCTGCATCAGAACTTCCGAAAACTGTGAGTCGTCTATTTCCAGCGGGTTGTTCGCGGATGGTGGAAGGTATGGCTCTCCCTTAAGAATCTTCCTGTTCTTCCATTCCCTCTGGTCGGAAGCGAACTCGATCTTCTTTTCATTGGTGATGATGAAGTTCCCGTCCCTGAAGAGCTCGAGGATAATTTCCTGCCCTGTATGCAGTGTCAGCTTCACAACCCTGTCAAAGTTGATCTGCTCTACTGACACAATCCTCCTTTCGGACAGTGATTTCCTTAGAAGCATGGAAAGTGGAGTCGCAGCTTCTGGGCGCTCAGCTTCATAGAAAACGAGGCCTTTCTTGAGCGAGATAAGGAGGTAATTCTTGCCTGATGTGGAACTGTAAAGCTGGAAAAGGAAGTCAGTCTCCTCTATCTGGTATACCTTCTTGATGAAGGAACCGCTTATTTTGCTGGAATAGTTTTGTATGAATGCATAGAAGTCAAGTGAGGATGGTTTCGGATTCATGTTTCGACCCTGTTTGTACAATACCTGATAATTTCATCCTACAATAGTTTTTTAGAGCCACATAGATCACTAAAATGGCGATTGAAATGAATTTTGAAGGTACTTTTGAAGTAGATGCAACAAGTGAAAGAGTTTTCAAAGCAGTAATGGACCCGAACGAGATATCATCCTGCATCCCGGGTTTCAAAAGCCTCAATGTGATTTCTCCTGAAGAATATTCTGTGGTGGTCAGGGTTGGCCTGGCTTTTATCAAGGGAGACTTCAACATCAAGTTCAAGGTTGTGGAAAGAGATGAGAATAGGCACGCAAAGCTTACAGGAAACGGCCAGGGCATGGGGGGAACTCTGGATCTTGATGCCATCATGGACCTTTCAGAAGCGAGCGGGAAGACAAAGATGGACTGGAAAGCTGATGCCAAAGTGGGCGGAAGGCTTGGTTCAATGGGCCAGAGGCTAATTGGCGGCCAGGCTCAGAAATTGATCAAGGAACTCTTCGATAACCTCCAGAAGAAGCTTTCTTCCTGATTCGCCGTAAAGTGATTGAATGCCATTCACCGAGAAAAAGAGCATTTCTGGCAATCTCAGGTTATTGCATATTGGGGGAGACCCTAAATTGGAGCACTCTGTATTGATTCTCTGTGATACCTCCCCCGATGATGCAGAACTCAAACTCCTGGAGAATTTCCGTAAATTGGGCCGTGATGTTACGGTCCTGCTCCCCCCAGAGGATAGCATTCCTGGCAGTACCTTCAACTTTGGGGAAGTTCTACATGAACTGCATTCCCTGCCTGGAAATGTTTTTCTTGTGTCAATGGGTGGATTCGCGCCCCACATTATTGAAAATTTCAGCCAGTTGAATAATGTGTGCAAGGTTGTCTTCGTCAATCCAGCTTTCA